>DERU01000159.1:1473-6515 GCA_002361095.1 Lachnospiraceae bacterium UBA3332 | reverse complement strand
GCGCCGTTACACTGGTACTCGCACAAATCCGGACGGTTGGAAACCGTCACCCGTCCCAACTCCCTGTCATAACCGGCCTGTTCAAAACCTTTTTTCACCTCATCCGAAATCAGATCCAGAAATTTTTCCATAACACTTTCTCCTCCATCCTATTTATCCCCGTTTCCGCGTGGCTCCATGCGCATACCAGGCATGCGCCGTTACCCGCAAAAGGCAGTCCCCGCCTATGCCGTCAGCAAATCCAAAAGTTCTTCCTTGGTCATACCGGCCAGCTGTCCCATCTGGGCATTGACGATACTGTCCGCCAGATTTTGCTTGGTTTCCTGTAAGGCCAGTATTTTTTCCTCCACCGTCTGCCGGGCAATCAGCTTATAAACCGTTACCTTCCTGGTTTGTCCGATGCGGTGCGCCCGGTCCGTCGCCTGTTCCTGCGCCGCCAGGTTCCACCACGGATCGTAATGGATCACCACGTCCGCCCCCGTAAGGTTTAACCCCACGCCCCCGGCTTTGAGGGAGATCAAAAACACGGGCGTGGCGTCCGTATTGAACGCGTTGACCAGCTGCAGCCGCTTTTCTTTATCGGTATTCCCCGTGATGACATAGTAAGCGATCCCCGCTTTCTCCAGCTTTTCCTGCAAAATTTCCAGCATGGACGTAAACTGGGAAAAAAGCAAAATCTTATGCCCGCCGTCGATGGCGCTTGCAACCAAATCCAGGCAGGCCTCCCGCTTGGCAGACTCCCCGCCGTAATTTTCAAAACACAGGGAAGGATCACAGCAAATCTGGCGCAGCCTGGTCAGTTCCGCCAAAATCTGCATCCGGTTTTTGTTAAAGTCCTCCCCGCTCTGGCTATGCAGCTGGTTCTGCATATGTACCACCTGCGCGTCGTAAGCCTTGCGCTGGACTTCCTCCAACTGCACATAGCGCACTTCTTCCAGTTTATCCGGCAGGTCTTTGAGCACATCCTGCTTGAGCCTGCGCAGGATAAACGGCCCCGTCATTTTCTGCAGCCGTCCAAGCGCATCCGGATCCTGCCCCTTCGTGATGGGCGTCTCCATTTCCCTTTTGAACACGTCGTAACCGTACAAAAAACTGGGCATTAAAAAGTCAAAAATACTCCACAGTTCACTCAGGCGGTTCTCGATCGGCGTTCCCGTAAGGGCAAAGCGGTATTTGCCCTGTATAACCTTCACCGCCTTGGCAGCCGCCGTCGTATGGTTTTTAATATACTGCGCCTCATCAATTACATGATACAAAAACCGCTTTCCCTCATATCCGCCGATATCCCTTTTGAGCAGATCATAAGAAGTCAGCAATACGTCATAGGAATCACTGTCCGCAATCCTCTCCTGGCGCGCTTCCTGGCTGCCCGCTATGATTCCCACCCGCAGCGCGGGGGCAAAACGGCGCAGTTCTTCCGCCCAATTGTACACCAGCGAAGCCGGAGAGACGATCAGACTCGTCCCTTTTTGTCCCTCTTGTTTTGCTGCCAGCAGCACCGCAATCATCTGCAGGGTTTTCCCCAGCCCCATATCGTCCGCCAAAATACCGCCGAACCCATACGCCTCCAACGTCTTTAACCACTTAAAGCCGTTTTTCTGATACCCCCGCAAAATGTGGGAAAGGGACTTGGGCTCCTCAAAATCCGCGTCGCTGATGGTTTTAAAATTTTTCACCATCTTTTTAAAACGGCTGTCCCGGGTATTGTAAATATCCGCATTCTCTTCCAACAGCTTGTCCATATACAGGGCGCGGTATGCAGGGAGGTGCAGCTTTCCCTTCAAAAATTCCTTCGCGGAAATATGCAGGGTTTCCATCATTTCATGCAGCATTTGCAGGGAACTGTCTTCCAGATTTAAAAAGTCCCCGTTTTTGAGACGGTAAAAACGCTGTTTGGTACGGTAACTCTTCAAAATGTCCAAAAGTTCCTCCCGGGGGATGTCCTGTGTCCCAATATCCAGGTCCAAAAGCCCTTCCGACACGGAAACGCCAACGGACACCTTCACCCGGCGCACCAGATTCATATTGCGGAACCGGTTGGTACAGCGCACCTCCCCAAGGGCCACCAGTTCATCCACCCCATGCTCCATTACCTCATACATCCGCTCCTGCTCTCCCATGCAGTGCAAAACGTCCGCCTCCAAATCGGCCTCCGGAAACAACTGCATCGCCCGGTAAAGAATCTCCTGTTCCCTTCCCTCCATCCGAAAAGGTTCCAACACCCTCCGGGATTTTTCCCGCAAATGATCCAGCACGGAAATTTCTTTATCCCCGTACAAAGCATGGACACGACAGGTCATATTTTCGTTTTCCGCATCCAGGTAAAAAACAAACGCCGCCTCCGGCTGCAAATACTTCCGGATTTGCTCCTGCCCCTGTTCCGCGATCTCCACACTGTCTCCCAGCGCCGGAAGCAGGGAGTAATAAAATTCCGAAAGCTGCCTGCGTCCCACCTTAAAGGCCAGCTTACCGCCCCTGGATATGTCCGCAAGCGTCTGGATCCGTTCCATAAATTCCCTTTTTACCCGGAAAAGCGTCTCATGCTCCACATAATAGGCGCTGCCCACCCCATAAAAAAACACAGGCATCCGGCAGCTGACCGAAATTCCATGGAATATTCCCGTCCCTGCGGATACGTTCGGTTCAATCTGTACGGCAATGCGGGGATTCGCTTCCTGACAGGAAAGCAGGGCCTTTTTCTTTTCCCGGATCGTTTTCTCTTCATACTCCAAATGCCCGTCCCCCACCATCTCAAAAAACTGGTCCAGACGCCATCCGTATAATTCCAGCGCGTTAAGCCTGCTGCCCCGGTAGGAATAGCGCAGACTCTCCTCCAGCCGCTGTTCCAGCCGCTCTTCCTCCTGAATCACCTTATTGATGAAGCCGTACCATCTCCTGCCTTCCTGTGTGAAGTTCTCCAGACGGTGATTAATTTGTGTACTGCTGCCATAGACCGCCGTCTCCGAATTGCGCACGTTTGCACAAAACGCAAACAGATCCTTTACCACAAACAGCTTGCCTGCGCCCACCCGGAAAGAAAGACGCAGCATATTGTCACTTTTCTGCAGTCTCGGCTCCAGACGCAGGCTTTCGTCCTGGCGTTCGGTTACGGCCATTACCTGGCTCACGTGCTTTTGCTGAAAAGCCTGCAGTACATAAACCGCCGTCTTATCCGTGGCGTCCCCAATCCCATGCTGTCTGATATACCGGGCCGCAAGTTCCATGGCGGCGGACACATACCCACAATTGCGCTCCAGGCTGTACCAGCTCCAATACTTTTTCGAGCATTCCCCGCAGCCGCAGGTGACATGGAGGATATCTTCCCGGTCAAAAGTAATGCGGATGGGAAATTCCTTCTTTTTTTCCCGTCCGACGGCAATCACCTCCACCGCCATATCCCTGCCGGTTTCCGTAAATCCGTCCGCAACGCGCTGCAGCGCTACCGCATCGTTTTGCAGCAGCTGCCTTCCCTCCCGCACGCTTTTGGGCGAGATCCGCAGCGCTTTGCGCAGCCGGATAAAATCGAAATAGCAGTAGCCGTCCTCTGCCGCGTTTTTTTCTTCCTCCCCCTCCTTTTTCTCCAGTTCCTCCAAAATTGCCTTCTCCTCTTCCCGTTTCCGGTTCTCTTCCTCTTTCCTTTTCGCTTCCTGTTCCTGCCGTCTCCTATTCTCTTCTTCCAGCTTTTTTAAAAACCGTTCCTGTTCTTCCTTCCGCCGCTTCCGTTCCTCTTCCAGCCTTTTTTGCGCTTCGGCCTCCCTCCTCTGCTTTTCTTCCTCGGCCTGTCTGCGCTTTTCCTCCTCGGCCTGCCTTCTCTTTTCCTCCTGCTCCCGCCTCTTTTTCTCCTCCTGTGCCTGCCTTCTCTGCCTGTCGGCCTCCCTGCGCATTGCCGCCGCCCGCTGCGCCTGACGCTGCGCTTCCCGGGCGCGGGCCTCTTCCTCCTGCGCCTGCCTTGCCCTTTCTTTTTCCACTTCATCGCTATATACCGCATATAAAACGGCCGCCAGATGCTCGCAATTGCTGCGTCCCCTGAATTTGGGGCATTGACAATGCATGCGCACCGGTATATCCCCCCGCATGCCGATTGTGACATCACATCTGGGAACCCCTCCCACGCTGGCCGTAATTTCCTTTTCCGTCCGTTTTACATCCGTCACCCTGCCGCTGCGGAACAGATTTTTTCCCTTCCCAAGCGCCACTGCGTCAAACTGTTTCTCCCATTCCATCCGCTTTTTCCTTTATCCATACTGTAAAAATACCGAAAATTTTAAGCAGAACCGCGCCGTTACACATTCACACAGCCGCCGTTATGCAAGCCCGGCTTTTTTCTGTCATACCGCACAAAACGGTAGGTTAAATCAAAATAAAACTGTTCTTCACTATCCGCCGTAATTTCCCAATCGGGATCTTGGTCCAAATTTGGAAATCCGGCATCCGCCTCATATACGTGATCGATCTTGGTCACATGCGCCGTATCGCAGTAAGGCAAAAGCTGTGCATACACGCTGGCGCCGCCAATCACATAAACGTCCCGCGTGTCATAGTCCTCAAGCAAACGCAGCAATTCCTTTATCGAATGCGCCGCCACCGCTCCCCTGCAGACATACCCTGGATTACCCGTCAATACTATACAGGTCCTCCCCGTCAACGGCCGCCCGCCCGGAAACGTATCCATGGTTTTTCTGCCAAACACCACCACTTTTCCCGCCGTTTCCTGCCAAAACATCCTATGATCCGCCGGTATCCGCACCAGCAAATCCCCTTTATGCCCAATGGCCCAGTTTTGGTCCACCGCCACAATCAGATTCATGTTGTCCCTCATTTCCCCACTGCTCTATTGCACAATGCCATACATGGCTTACGAATTTGTGGCAGGCGACGCGCAGACACAAATCCCGCAATAAAGATTTAATTTTTTATCTTTCCCCCTTCGGGTTTAGCGGCGGCCGTTTGGGCCGCCGCACTTATTCCCGCAAGCAATGGGCCAAGCGCCCTGCATGCACGGGCGTTTGGCGAATGCCGCACGGGCCAAAGACCCCGTTGCT
>DERU01000159.1:575-1144 GCA_002361095.1 Lachnospiraceae bacterium UBA3332 | reverse complement strand
TGCTTGCAGCGGGGTCTTTGATTTTTCCGCGATCCTGCATTTGCCGAATCGTAAATTTATCCGTTCCATTTGTCGCATAACGAATTGACCTGATCCGCAAACTTGGCCAAATCCTTGTTTGCCATGCCCTCGCTGCGCGTGATGATTGCCAGCAGGCGCTGTCCGGCCGCCACAAGCCTCGCATAGACGCCTCCAAGGACAGGCGCTTTTCCCCTCTTTTTGAACGGTATCGGAGCCGCTTCATAAATAAAGGTATCCGCAACCGGATCAAACTGTGTCCCGCTATAGGGGGCGTATGCCTCAAATCCATACTCGTCATGCAGACAGTTGACAAAATCCATCGTCACGGAATCCTCCCCGTGCACCACAAAAACCCGTTTCGGTTTTTGTTCAAATCCCTGCACCCAGCGGAGCAGTCCGTTTTTGTCCGCATGCCCGGACATGCCTGCCAGACCGACGATACTGGCGCGCACGTCCACCGTCTCCCCAAACAGCCGCATCTGCTTTGCCCCTTCCATAAGCGCCCGCCCCGGCGTTCCCACCGACTGGTAGCCCACAAAGAGGATGGT
>DERU01000159.1:0-278 GCA_002361095.1 Lachnospiraceae bacterium UBA3332 | reverse complement strand
CTGGTAGCCCACAAAGAGGATGGTACACTCCTGCCTCCACAGATTGTGCTTGAGATGATGGCGGATACGCCCTGCGTCACACATACCGGATGCCGAAAGAATGACTTTGGGCGTTTCGTCAAAATTGATGGCTATGGATTCGTCGCTGGTGATGGACAAATGCAGTCCCTTAAAGGCGATCGGGTTAATCCCCTGGTTCACCAGCGCCATCGCCTCTTCATCAAAACAACTCTTTTCGTTCCTTCCGAATATCCCCGTGGCTTCCACCGCCAGCGGGC
>DERU01000250.1 GCA_002361095.1 Lachnospiraceae bacterium UBA3332 | reverse complement strand
ATGGCTGCTGCCTGCCGTTTTTTGTACGATTAGGAAATGAAATTTCCTATCGTACAAAAAAAGACGGTGATGCGTACTTGCGCGTGCATCCGTATGCCGGGAATGAAATCAGTGTCAGATATTGGCGTATTGGGACATATACAGGCGGTAGTATTCGCCCTGCTGCTGCATCAGTTCGTCGTGGGTGCCGCGTTCCAGAATATTGCCCCTGTCCACGTACATGATACAGGAGGAATTCCGGATGGTGGAGAGCCGGTGGGCGATGATGAAGGAAGTACGTCCCTTGAGCAGTTCGTTCAATCCCTGCTGCAGCACGATCTCCGTCTCGGTGTCGATGCTGGAGGTCGCCTCGTCCAAAATCAAAATCTTGGGGTCGGCCAGCAGCGCGCGTGCAAAGGAGATCAGCTGGCGCTGCCCGGCGGAGAGACGGCTGCCCCGTTCGTTTACCTCCGTATAGTATCCGTTTTCCAGCTGCATAATAAAATCATGGGCGCAGACCGTCTTGGCGGCGCGGATGACTTCCTCGTCGGTGGCGGTAAAGTTGCCGTAACGGATGTTATCCATGATCGTGCCGGAGAAAATAAAGCTGTCCTGCATCATGACGCCCATCTGGCGGCGCAGGGAGCGGATGGTCACATCGCTGATATCGGTTCCGTCTATCAGAATCTGTCCGCTGTCCAGGTTATAAAAACGGCTTAAAAGGTTTACCAGCGTGGTTTTGCCCGCCCCGGTGGGGCCGACGATGGCGAAGCTTTCCCCCTGATTTGCGTGGAAGTTTACGTCGTCCAAAATCTTGATGCCCGGTTCATAGCTGAAAGAAACGTGGTTAAAACTCACATCCCCGTGGATAGGCGGCATTTCGCGGGCGTTTTCCCGGTCTTTGACCAGGACCGGTTCATCGATGGTCTCAAAAATACGCTCCAGATAGGAGATGGCGGTGAGCAGGGAGTTGTAAAAGCCTGCCAGCGTATTGATGGGCTGCCAAAACCGGCTCACGTAGGAGGTAAAGGCAATCAGCACGCCAACCGTGATGGGGGCGGAAGCGTCAAACATCCAATGGATACCCAGCACATAGATGGCGGAAGTGGTAATGATGGAGATAATGTCCACGCTGGGCCCCATGACGAAATTGTACATGCAGGCGCGCATCCATGCCTTGCGGTAGCTGCGGCTCAAATCGTTAAAAATGTCGCTGTTCATCTTTTCCCGCACAAAGGACTGGGTAACGCGGATACCGTTGATACTTTCCGCGATATAGGCGTTTAAGTTGGACTGTTTGTTACTCTGAATCTGCCATGCGCGGCGCTGGCGTTTTTTGATGAAGACCACCACAAACGCCAGAAGGGGTAAACCGCACAGGCACAACAGTGTCAGACGCACATTGGTGAAAAACATGAACGCCAGGATAAAAAACAGGTTGCAAAGATCGGTAATCGTGTTGACGATACCGTTGGACAACAGGTCGCTTAAGCTGTTGACATAGTTGACCACACGTACCTGGATTTTGCCGTGGGGCCTGTCGTCGTAGTAAGAAAAAGGCAATTCCTGCAGATGCTCAAACAGATCGTAGCGTAGGTCGTGTATGATCTGTTGGCCGATCAGGTTGGTATGCTTGATTTTGTAGCGCAGGGATACGGCGGAGTACAGCGCCACCAGCAGCGTGAGAAAGCTGTAAAAGGCCACCCCTTTCATATCCTTTGCCGGAATGCAGTCGTCCATGATCCGCATGAAAAACTGCGGAATCAGCATGGTTGCGGCGGAGGCGGTCAGCATTAGAACCGCCACGGACGCAAACCGTTTCCGGTAAGGCTTCATATATCCCAGCAGACGCTTAAACTGGTTCAGGTCAAATTTATCCTGTAATACTTCATCCACGTCATATTTATTGCGTGCCATAAGAGGATTCCTCCTTTCATTCCATGCAGGCGGCAGGGGCCGGAATTTCCCCGTATTGGTGATGGAAAGCGCTTGCGTAATAGCCGTTTTGGGAGAGCAGTTCCGCGTGGGTACCCCGCTCAATGATCCGTCCGTCGTCCATGACCAGAATCTGATCCGCGTCTTTGATGGAGGAGATGCGGTAGGCGATGACAAAAACGGTGCAGTTCCCGCCCAGCTTCTTTAACTGTTCCTGTATGTAGCTTTCCGTCTCCATGTCCACCGCGGAGGTGGTGTCGTCCAAAATCAGGATGGAGGGTTTTTTCAGCAAAGCCCTAGCAAGGGAAATCCGCTGCTTCTGGCCTCCGGAAAGCCCTACGCCCCGTTCGCCCACGATGGTGTCATAGCCGTCGGGCAGTTTTTGGATAAAATGGTTGGCGTCGGCCATCACCGCCGCATCATGGATTTCCTCAAAGGAACAGTTGGGACGGCCGTAGGCGATATTGCCCTCTATCGTATCGGAAAAGAGGAAAATATCCTGCATCGCCATGCCGATGTTGTCGCGCAGATCGTACAGGTCCAAATCTTTAACGTTGACCCCGTCCACCAGTACTTCTCCGGAGGCCGTGTCCATGAAACGGCACAGCAGGTTCATCACGGTGGATTTGCCGGAGCCCGTGGAACCCAGGATACCGATCGTCTGTCCTTTTTTGGCGGTAAAGCTGATATCCTTTAAAATCTGTTCGTCATCTGCGGTATAGGTAACGTGTTTAAATTCCACGTTCCCTTCCATCCGTTTGTGTTCCACAGGTGTGCAGGGCGTCTTGACCTTGGGCTCTTCGATGTAGGTGGCGTAAATTTTTTCCACGGAGGTCAAAAAGCGGTGGATGTCGTTTACCCACCAACCGGCCATACGCAGCGGGACGGTGAGCATCCACAAATACCCGTTGACGGTGACAAGATTGCCCAGTGTGATTTCCCCGCGGATAACCATGTAGCCGCCGTAAAGCATCAGCACTACGTTGAGCAGATAGGAAAGCACTTCAAAAATGGGAAGATATTTCATCCACACCCGGGAAGACGCAAGCTGTGCGTCCCGGTAGGCATCGTTTTCTTTATTAAATTTTTCGATTTCATAGTCC
The DNA here is from genome assembly GCA_002361095.1 of Lachnospiraceae bacterium UBA3332. Taxonomy (GTDB): domain Bacteria; phylum Bacillota; class Clostridia; order Lachnospirales; family Lachnospiraceae; genus Gallintestinimicrobium. The sequence continues at coordinate 11,340 of DERU01000250.1, read as the reverse complement.
TCTTTGGCGAAAGCCTTTACCACCCGGTTGCCGCTGACGTTTTCCTGCACAAAGGCGTTGAGGGAGGAAAAGCGGTCGCGGATACGGGCGAAGGTAGGGCCTACCGACTTGGACTGCCGCCAGGTCGTGAGCGCGGTGAAGGGCAGAACCAGCAGCATAACCAGGGCCAGTTTTGTGTTCACCGTAAAAATCATGACCAGCGCAAAAATAAACAGCAGGACATTTTCGTATACACAGTAGATGATCAGGGCGACAAAGTGGCGGATCGCTTCCATGTCCCCTGTCTGGCGGCTCATCAGGTCGCCGGTTTTCTTTTTCCCATAGAAAGAATAATCTTCCGACAAAAGCTTGCGGAAAACCTGGTCGCGCATGTCGAAAAGAACGCCTTGGGAACAGGTTTCAAAAACAACCTGATAAAAAAAGCGCAAAAGTCCCCGCACCAGCGTAACCAATATCAGTGTGATGATAAGTTTGGGCAAAAGGGAGAGCTGCCCGCCTGCAATGACATCGTCAACAATCATTCCGGAAACATAGGGATTGACGATAGACAAGACAGAGATTGCAGTCGTCATCAAAAGGCCGACGCATAACAGAAGCCGGTACTTTTTTAAAAAACCCCAGAACCATTTAAGTGCTGACATGATCGTTTCTCCTTCCTTGCAAAAAAGTTTTGTGTTTGGAACAAAATACTATTGTCAATTGTAGCGATATGGGGTAAAAAAGAAATGTACAATCTTGCAACATGCCTGTATAATTTTGTTGAGCGTAAAAAAGTAAAAAAACGGAGGAATTTCCATGGAACAGAGAGATGCCGTATTTCAGGAGGACTTCAACCCGACTTTTCTTTTCACCTGGAAGGGCATTCGGACGGTGGACGAAAAGGGATATCACAAGCATGAGCATCTGGAGTTATGCTATATTCAGTCCGGACGGGGACGCCATAAGCTTTCGGGGCGGATCTATGAGACGCGGGAGGGGGATCTGATTTTGATCAATGCCGGGGAGAGCCACCAATCCATGGTCAGTGGGGGAGAGGGACCCATGGTTGAATTTTACGTGGGTTTTACCGATATCCGGATGGAGGGGCTTGCGCCCAATCATTTGCCCATGCCGGAGGGCGGACCCGTCCTGCATACCTCGGGGGAGATGAAAATGAAGCTGTCCCGGTTGTGCATATATATGGAAGCGGAAAAGGAAATGTGCCGTTTGGGGCGGTACTTTATGATGAAAACCTATGCGATCCAGATGATCCTGCTTTTTGTGCGCGCACAGGAACAGCCGTCCAGACAGGGGGCGCTGGGGCAATGCTCCTTTGAGTCGGTAAACCGCAAATACCTGGTGGAAAAAATCATGGATTTCCTCGAGGAGCATTTTTCCGAAAAGATTTCGCTGGATCAGATCGCGGGCAATATGTATTTGAGTCCTTTTTACATCTCAAAGATTTTTAAGGCGGAGACCGGGGATACGCCGATTCATTATTTGATTGATATCCGGCTGGAAAAGGCGCGGGAACTTTTGGTGAGCGCGCCCGCGCTGAGCGTACAGGAGGTGGCCGCGCGCGTGGGATATGACGATGCTTACCATTTCAGCAAACTGTTCAAGAAAAAATTCGGCATTGCACCCTCGGCGGTACGTAAATCGGAAGAAGAGTGAATTTTTTTGCCACAGGGCCATAGGCAGCGGCCCAGAGCTGCCAAAAGCCAAAAAGGCGCGCCGTGCAACCGCAAGTTTACATCAAAATCCGTAAAAGCAACACAGAATTGGTTCCCGTTGACAGGGCGCGCCTGTATGCTGAAAAGCAACGGCAGGCGGTTTGAAAAGAAAAACGCGACGGCAGCCAAATGGCGGGCCTGTGTGCGGACGCTTGGCCGAATCAAAAAGCGGGGAGGAAAGAAAATGAATTTTACGGAAAATCTGCGGGTGCTGCGGGAGAGAAACGGTATGACACAGGAACAGCTGGCGGAGCGGATGGAGGTTTCCCGGCAGACGGTATCGAAGTGGGAGTCGGGGGCAAGCTTTCCGGAGATGGAGAAGATGATACAGCTGACGGAATTGTTCGGGTGTACCATGGACGGCCTGTTGAAAGGAAACATGGGGCAGGCAGACCGGAAAGAGGAAAAGCTTTACGAAGCGCATGGCAACAGAATCGCCAAAATGGCCGCAGCCGCGACCTGCATTTGCATTTTGGGCCTTGCCGCACAGGCAGCGGGAGATTACATGGGCATTGTCTTTTTATCGGAGAGCGGCCTGCCTTTTTTGCTGGGGGCGCTGGTCGGTGCGCTGCTTTGGCTGCGGGTCGGGATGGACAGTACTCACTTCCGGAAAAAGCATCCCTATGTGGAACCCTTTTACACGGAAGAGCAAAAAGAAGTTTTCCATAATAAGTATATGACGGTTATGACCGCAGGGATCGGAATCCTGATCGCGGCGCTCCTTATAACGGCGGCCGCCTACGCAATGTCGGGGGAAAACGGGGAATCCATGGGAGACCTGATGGGATGCGCTTTTTTGGTGATGGTGGCTGTGGGCGTCTCCATGATTGTTTACATTGCGCTGCAGGCATCCAAATATAATGTGGAAGGGTATAATGCGGATAACGCGTGGGACAATTCCGAAGAGGGGAAGGCCAACGGCAGGCGGATCGGAAAGGCGTGCGCCGTAATCATGCTGGCAGCCACGGCCCTGTTTTTGGTTCTCTGGTACACAGGGATCGGAATGCCGCTTTCGTCGCTGACGTTTGCCGTGGGAGGAATTTTGTGCGGGGCGGCCAGTGTGCTTTTAAACCGGAGAAAGGACTGAAGGACGGCGGAGTATAGGCAGCTTTTTCCCCACATGCGGGTACGCATCACCGTCTTTTTTTGTACGGTGGGAAATATCATTTCCCACCGTACAAAAAAACAGGCCTGCGCCTTTACTGCGCAGGCCTGTCTGCAATTTTTATTGCTGTCCGGAAGATTCCGTTTTGTCAAGACTGTCCGTGACGGCATTCATGGTATCCTCCACTGCGTCTGCAACTGCGCCGCTGGCAGTTTCCACCGTGTCGGCCACGGCCTTGGCCGGGTCGGAGGCAGGCTCCGGGGTAAGGGTGACGTATTCGGGGGAATGGTTCTCGCTGATCTTTTCATTGAGAAGTTCCGCCGCGCATTCCGTGGCCTCTTTGACCTTATGAATCGTGTTTTCCAGGTGTTCGTTTACTTCGTGAAGCTCTTCGCTGCTCCGGAATTTATCCACGGTTTCCGAAATCTTGCCGCTGACGGTCTCGTACTCGCTGCTGGATTTGATCTTGGTGACGGTTTCCCCGACCTTGCTGACTACGTTATCCCGCAGCAGGGCGGCTTTTTCCTGTGCGGCTTTTAAATCCAGTGTTACGTAGGTGTGTCCCTGTTCGTTGGTACCTTTGGAAAAGACGGGGGATCCATTGGTCTTGGAAGGTTCGCTCTCATCCTCAAAATCATCATCGTCAAACTCGCCGTCGTCAAACTCTAAATCCTCGAAAGAAGTTTCCTCCTCCTCCAAAGACGGATCCGGCTTGGAATCGCCGCTTTCTTTATTTTCATCTTTTTTATTCCGGAAATAGTAATACGTGCCTGCCGCCGCGCCCACCGCGACTGCAAAGGCAAGGAATTTGCGTAAATTTTTGGCCATAGTATCCCTCCACATGTTTTTTCTCTATTTTAATACTATTTTACGAAAATGAAAAGGGGACTATGTATTAAAAAAGTGTAAACTTAACGGTTGAACACAGACCTTTGATATGCTAAGATAAACAGTGGCGGTATATCGGTTTTTGAAATGGGACGCGGGGGATACATGAACGATAAATTTTTTGATTTAAAGCAGGAAAAGCAGGATCGGATGATTAACGCCGCCCTTAAGGTGTTTGCAAAGAGCGGCTACCGGCACGCAAGCACGGACGAGATTGTCCGGGAGGCGGGCATCAGCAAGGGGCTGCTTTTCCATTATTTTACGAGTAAGCTGGGGCTTTACGGCTTTTTGTTCGGTTACAGTGTCCGGTTCATGCTGTTGGAGTTTTCAAGGGAGGTGGACCGGCTGGAGACGGATTTTTTTGCCCTGACCAGGCAGGTGGAACGGGCGAAGATGAAGGTAATGCGGCTCTATCCTTATATGCAGCAGTTTTTGAACAGGGGAATCAAAGAGGACTGCAGCGAGGCGGCCGCCCTGATTGCGGAAAAACGTATGGATTATGAAGAGCAGATGCGGGCCTATACGATGCAGGCGGACTACAGCGTGTTTGAGGGAATCGGCAGCATGGAGAGGATTGTCTGCCTGATGCGTTATACGATAGAGGGGATTACGGCGCAGATGTCGGAGCGCCACGATTTCACGCCGGAGAAGCTGTATGAGGAAATTTGTGTTTATATTGATATGCTGCAGCATATGCACGGAGCAGGACAGGGTAAAGGAGGAAATGGGGAATGAAAGAGAAGCTGTATACAATACCGCTAAACGATGCGGTAAACGCCAATGACGAATGTCCGTTTTGCTATATTGAACGGAGTGTGGAGCAAAATCTCATGGATTTTGTGCTGGGTTCCTGTGCGTCCTATATGGAGAGCGACGTCCGGGATGAGACGGACAAGGAAGGTTTTTGCCGGGCGCATATGCAGAAGATGTTTGATTACGGCAATACGCTGGGCAACGGTTGGATTTTAAAGACCTATTATAAGAAGCTGCTGCGGGAGATGGAAGGACAGTTTAAGCAGTTTAAGCCGGGAAAGACCACCATGGCGGACCGTCTGCGTAAGTCCGTCCAATCCAACGCCATCGGACAATGGGTGGTGCAAAAAGAGCAAACCTGTTATATCTGTGACCGCTTTAAAAGCGAATATGAGCGGTATCTGGACACATTCTATTATCTGTACAAAAACGATCCTGCATTTGTGGAAAAAGTGAAAAATTCAAAAGGATTCTGTCTGCACCATTTCGGGGACTTGTGCAACGGTGCGGATGCGCGTCTTTCCGAAAAAGAGAAGGCAGGGTTCTATTCCGAAATATTTACTGTGATGCAGCGGAATATGGAACGGATGTCTGCAGATATAGACTGGCTGATCGAGAAATTTGACTATTTAAATAAGGATGCGGATTGGAAAAATTCCAAGGATGCGGTGCAAAGGGGGATGCAGAAGCTGCGGGGCGGGTATCCGGCCGATCCCGACTATACGATGAAGAAGTAGGTAATACAATTTTGCGAATAGAGGAGGAAGAAAAATGAGTGAAAGAACGAAAGGCCAGAAAATCATTCTGGGAATCCAGCACACGCTGGCAATGTTCGGGGCTACGGTGCTGGTGCCTACGCTGACAGGGCTCAACGTTTCCATCACCCTGTTTTGTGCGGGGCTGGGTACGCTGCTGTTCCATTTGGTGACCAAGAGAAAGGTTCCCGTGTTTTTGGGCTCCAGCTTTGCCTTTATGGCGGGCATTATGGCGGTTTTAGGGGATGCCAGAATGGGGGATCCGGAGTATTTGGAACGCCTGGCGGCGCTCAAGGGAGCCCTCATTGTGGCCGGACTGGTATATGTGGCGTTTGCCCTGCTCATCAGGATTTTCGGCTATGAAAAGGTAAACCGGCTGCTGCCGCCTATCGTCACGGGGCCGGTGATCATCGTCATCGGACTGCGGCTGTCCGCATCCGCAATCGGCAGCGCGTTTTATTACAACGGGGCTTTCAGCATGAAATCCATTGTAGTGACGCTGGCCGTTCTCATTACGGTCATTGTCGTCTCCGTCTGGGCAAAGGGAATTTTTAACCTGATGCCGATTCTGTTTGCCATTATTGTGGGCTATCTGGTTTGTCTCCCCATGGGATTTTGTGACTTTACCGCAGTGCAGAACGCGCATTGGGTTTCTTTCCTGGATCCGGATATTTACCGGCAGCTTTTATGCGCGCCTGCGTTTCGGCTGGACGCGGTCATGGCCGTCGCGCCCATCGCGGTCGTAACCATGATCGAGCATGTGGGGGATATCACGACCAATGGCGCGGTGGTGGGACAGAATTTCTTTGAGGATCCCGGCGTGCACCGCACCCTGCTGGGCGACGGTCTGGCTACGGCCCTTGCGGGCCTGCTTGGCGGTCCGGCGAACACCACGTACGGGGAAAATACGGGCGTGCTGGCAGTTACAAAGGTGTATGATCCTTCCGTGATCCGCATTGCGGCATGCTTTGCCATGGTGTTGGGGGTGGTCGGGAAGTTCGGCGGTTTTATCACCAGCATTCCCTCCCCGGTGACAGGGGCGATCAGTATTGTGCTTTACGGTATGATCTCTGCGGTGGGTATCCGTATTCTGATCAATGCCCGCCTCAATTTCGGGAACAGCAGGAATCTTCTGACGGCGGCGATCATTCTGGTACTGGGGATTGGCTGCGACAGCATTCCGATCACGGATACCGTGACCGTTTCCGGCCTTGCGCTGGCGGCAGTGGTGGGCATTGTCATGGGGCTGGTGCTTCCGGAGGGGGAAGACAGCTTTTTACAGTAGCCTTTCTGCCGCGTATGCTTTTTAACCCGGAAATCCATTTTGCGGGCGGGAGCGTGCCTGCCTCCCGCCTTGAACCGCTGCTGCCATTGGGACTGAATTGTTACGATTTCCGTGATTTTTTGTGTAAAAGGGCTTGCAATTACAACGGTGTTGTGATATGCTAACGAAAATTTACAGACAGTGACAGGAGAAAAGATATGTTTTTGGGAACTTGGTCTTTTTTGCAGTTTATTATGCCGGTACAGCAGATTTTTCATAAAACGGTCACGATATAAACCCGGGCAGCACCGGGGCGAGCACATGGCCGTAAGATGGAAAGTCTTATTTGGCTATGCGGAAATCAATGGGCGATCAGGAACCGCATGGTATATACACAAAGGTGTATATGGCAGCGGTTTTTTTATACGATAGGAAAATATATTTCCTATCGTATAAAAAAATACGGTGATGTGTACTCACTCGTGAGGAAAAGGATGCCTGGCGGCAGCCGCGCTTTGCGCACATTTTTCATATGGCAGGGAGGAGGGTATTATGAAAGCGATCGAGGCAAAGGAGTTATCCAAGACTTTCCGGGTCAAGCGGAAGGAAAAGGGAATGTATGGGAGTATCAAATCCGTTTTTTCCCCGGGAACAGAGGAAATCCGGGCAGTGGACAAAATTTCCCTGACGGTGGAGCAGGGGGAAATCCTTGCGTTCATCGGGCCCAACGGGGCGGGAAAGAGCACGACCATCAAGATGCTGACAGGAATTCTTTATCCGGACAGCGGAAGTGTGGAAGTGCTGGGGATTGACCCGTCGAAAAAGCGCAGGCGGCTTGCCTATGAGATCGGGACGGTATGCGGCGCTGTTGCTGACGGCCGCTGCGGTTGTTTTTTACCGGGGTCTGCGGCGCTATTCGTCCGGCAGTCTGATGGCGGCGAGAATGTAAATGTCTGTCGCCCGGACACAAACGGTTACTCCCGGCCGGTGCCGGGATAAAAAACCGGATATGGATTTTTAAAATCCATATCCGGTGCAAGTGCTGTATCATAATATTAAAATATCGGCAGCCTGATGCGTGAACCGTAAGTTTACCGCAAAGTGATACGGCTGGTCAGATCTACGCCTGCCAGGGCAGAGGCCTGTGCAAGATAATTGGGATCCCCGGCATGCTTGTAATATTCGTATGCCAGTTTATGCCTGCCGTCGGGGGCAAGCACGCCCACCGCCAGTCCCTGCGCGATCTCGGACGCATCGTCCAGTTCGCGGGAAATCACCAGGCCGTCCACATATTTGTTGCTCATAGCCTGCAGAAACGCGTAGGTGACTGCGATTGCCTGCTGCTCTTCGCCAATGCTGGAGGTATATCCGACCTCGGAGAGTTTTACCGTGCGGACTGCCCCGCTGGGGGATAAAAGTTCCGGCTGGGACAAAAAGTCCGTGATGACGTCGATGTTCTGCATGGTCACATATCTGGAATTCTGGGCATGGGTCGCATACCGGGTAGGAGTCCAGTTGTTGGGATCATACAGCGGTACATTGTAGGGATGGCTGGAAAGCCGCCAGTCGATATTGCCCTGTGCCCGCACATAATCGTTGAAGGCCACGAGGAACGGCCGGGATCCAAAGTAGGACGGGCCGGAAGCAACCGCCCACTGCTGGTCGGTGGCCACGTAAACCTGTGCGTTGCCGTTCTCGGATTTGATACCGTTGTAAAGGATGCGGAATGCGTTGGCGTATTCTGCCGCATACTGGTTGATGTTGGCGGTGTTCATGAAGTTCCATGGGTTGCGGGCGTTGACCTCGTTGCCCACAATCCAGTTATCCACGGTTCCGTTGCCGGTGTTGGAGTAGCGCTGTCCCAAAAAGGAAGCCACCGCCTCCAGCTTTTCCACGCCTGCCTGGTCTGCGGCATTTAGCGCGTAATAGTTGGCGGCCGCACCCCGGGAAAGGGGATGGATCAGGGTCTGGTCTGCGCCCAGGTCGTTTAAGATGATGAAAGTGACCTGAATGCCCTGCGCGTTCATGCGTTTTGCCACAATATCGTATTCCGCCACATAGCTGGAATTAAAACTGTAGGTCTTTCCGTTGTACTGGTAGTTGATGCCGCCTCCGTTGGTGATGCGGCCCAGAAGCAAATTATAAGTGACCTGTTTGACGCCCAGGTCTTTTAGGTTGTTGGCGTTTAAAAGCTGTGCGGCGGGAAGCATTCCCTTGATGCCGCCGTCGCGTCTCGGCGTCGTGTGGCCTGCCGCCGCTTCCGGGTTGGTGATATAGACGGAGTTGGAGACTGCCGTGGGCACGCCGTTTTTGATGGCCACAATTGTGAATTTCTTGAATAAATTGCTGTTGGCGCTGTTCTTGTTCAGCGGGAAGCTAAATACGGCGGTTCCGTTGGGGGCCTGTGCGACTTCCACGCCCTGCGCGCCGGTCATATAGGTTTCCTGCGCATACAGATGCAGGATGCCGTCCTCGGATGTGACGGAGCAGGAGCCGGATACGACGACCTGACTGCCCTGTATCAGGGCCGACTGCAGGGTTGCCGTGGCGGCGGCATGTACGCAGGTATTGCCGGAAAAAAGCAACAGGATAACCGCAAATGCCGTAAGGGCAGCGGTATAAATGGATTTGCCTCGAAACATTATATGTTCCCTCCTCGAAAATTTTTGTTTCTTTGCTATTATAATCAATTTTTCTCATTATTTCAATAGTGAACAAAAATTTCCAGACTATTTATGTAACAGTTCAGCCCCAATGGTATCCGTTTAAGGCGGGAGGCAGGCACGCGTCGGCGCCTCCCCCGCCGTCTGCTGCCCGGCTTTTCCCACCCCGCAAAAAGTAAAGGAACGGTTTTGCGTGTATAGATCATTGGCATTGGGGGACACTGAGAATAGCGCGAAAGGAGTAAAAGCGATGGATATCTTTCAGGTGCTGACCCTGGTCGGGGGATTAAGCCTGTTTTTGTTTGGAATGAGCGTTATGGGGCAGGCGCTGGAACGCAGGGCGGGCCGCAGGCTGCGCGGTGTGATCGGAAAGCTGACGACAGGGAAAGCCGCCGGACTGATAACGGGGATTGGCGTGACGGCGGTGATCCAAAGTTCGTCCGCAACCACAGTCATGGTGGTGGGATTTGCCAATTCCGGACTGATGACCCTCAGACAGGCGATCAATGTCATTATGGGCGCAAATATCGGAACGACCGTTACGGCATGGGTTTTAAGTCTTGCCGGGATTGAGAGCGGCAATGTGTTTGTAAAGCTGTTAAAGCCGTCCTCGTTTACGCCTGTTCTTGCGTGTATCGGCATTCTGTTTTATTTATTTTGCAAAAGTACGAAAAAAAGGGACACCGGAATGATACTGCTTGGTTTTGCGACGCTGATGTTCGGAATGGAAACCATGGCGGAGGCGGTTTCCGGACTTGGGCATATGCCCGCGTTCCAAAACCTGTTTCTCCTGTTTGAAAATCCGGTTTTAGGGGTACTTGCAGGGGCCCTGCTTACCGCCGCCATACAATCCAGTTCCGCGTCTGTCGGGATTTTACAGGCATTGGCAGTCTCCGGGCAGATTTCTTATGGCGCGGCGATTCCGATAATTATGGGACAGAATATCGGTACCTGTGTCACGGCAATGATTTCTTCCGTGGGAGCCAATAAAAATGCAAAACGGGCGGCGATGGTACATCTGCTGTTTAACGTAATCGGAACGGCTGTATGGCTGTCGGTGTTTTGTCTTGTGCAATATGTTTTTTCACCGTCCTTTTTATACGGTTCCGCTACTTTGTTTGGAATTGCCGCAGCGCATACGGTATTCAATCTTTTATGTACCATACTGATGCTGCCGGCGACGGGAGGATTGGAAAAGCTGGTCAATGTACTCATCCGTGGCGGGCGGGAAAAGGAAAACCGGACGGAACTTGACGAGCGGCTTCTGGCTGCGCCGTCCATCGCAATGGAGCGCTGCTATGAGGTGGCGGCGCAATTGGCGGTTACGTCTGTGACAGTGCTGAAACAGGGCCTGGACTCTTTGGAAAACTATTCCGAAGCGCTTGCGGCCGGGATCCGTGAAAAAGAGGATTTGACGGATCACTATGAAGATATCCTCGGCACCTACCTTGTCCGCTTAAGCGCAAGACAGATCAGCGAGGCCGACAGCGCAAAGGCGGCGAGACTGTTGAAAGCAATCGGTGATTTTGAGCGTATTGCCGATCATGGCGTTAATCTTTTGGAGTCTGCGGAGGAACTTCGGGACAGGGGAATGGAATTTACGGAGGCGGCAAATGCAGAGTTTCATGTAATTTCGGCAGCCGTGTGCGAAATTCTTGAGATTTCCCTGCATGCGTTTCTGGAAAACGATGTAAGCGCCGCCGAAAATGTGGAGCCGCTGGAGCAGGCAATCGATATTCTTAAGGAAAAAATCAGGACGAGGCATATTCTGCGCCTGCAGGAGGGAAGCTGCTCCATTGACGCGGGGTTTGTCTGGTCAGACATTCTTACCGATTTGGAACGTACCTCAGATCATTGTTCCAATATAGCCGGCGGTATTATTGACCGTGCCGGATATAATATGAATATCCATGAATCTTTGCGCGGTTTGAGGAACGACAACGCCTGTTTCCAAAGAAAATACAATGCCTATAGGGAAAAATATGCGCTACCCGAAATCGGGAACCCAAAGTAGACGGTTCATGCGCAGATCTGTCCGAACTGTTGTTACTTTTCATGTGAAAAGTTTGAAATGGGTATTGACTTCTCAGGGAGTTTGGGGTATGATATCAAATGTCTGATTGAGACAGGATCGGGGTGTGGCTCAGGTGGTAGAGCGCTTCGTTAGGGACGAAGAGGCCGCAAGTTCAAGTCTTGTCAC
>DERU01000294.1 GCA_002361095.1 Lachnospiraceae bacterium UBA3332 | reverse complement strand
TTCCGTTTCGGATATGCAGCCGCAGGAAATCCCTGCGCGTCTGCCGCCGCTTCCGCACGGCATGCGGGTCTGCCTCCCGCCTTAAGCCGCTGCCATTGGGGGCTGAACTGTTACATTTTTATGTCCACAGTGCTTTCTTCCTACCAGTTTACCATAAAACTCCCCCGCCTACAAACTAAATTTGCGCGGAAATCAATTTTACGGTAACAGTTCAGACAAGTCTGACCTGTTACATTTTACGTAGCAGTTCAGTTCCTTTTCACGGGGTGGGAAAAACCGGGAAGCGGACGGCAGCGGAGGACGGGGCAGGCGCATCCTGCATGACCTTAGGGCTTTGGATAGCGGTTAGCCATTCGTGTCACAAACCGAGCCACGGCAGGCGGATTATACCCAATAACATTATCCTCTCTTAAGCCCTTATAGATAGCTGTCAAATCACTTAAGTTCATATCATCGAGACATCTTTCCAAATGTCTCCTCAGATTTGATGCGGCAATCTTCTTCTCTGTAACGGAACGTCCGTGCTTGATAAGTTCAACGCATTTCTTCATGTCCTCCGCTATCTTCCAGTATTCTGTCTCCCAAGATTCCGCCGGCGCATCAGGAGTGTTTCCACTGTCAATTAGCCACTCGTCAGGTTCTTGATCCATATCCTCTTCGTCCTCCCCGCTCTCATCAGAGAAAAACTCCGGTCTTTCTGCTTCCGGTTTATTACCGAAGGGCAGAAAACCATCTTCCGCCCAATTCACATCCTCCAAGCAATCGGCACTCTCACCCAGGTACACCAAATCCCCCAGAAATTCTTTCGCTTCTTTTATGGCATACCGCAGGCTTCCGGGTACATTTTCCGGCTCCCCCTCAAGCTCGCTGCGATATTCAAAACCTTGAAATTTTACATTTGGATACTTATTGGTCTGCTCTAAGCATTTTTGCCATTCCTTAAAAATCCCTGTCTTTCTTCCGCTTTTTACTGCGTAAATCTTTTTCTTCATTCTCTAATGCCTCCTGCCATCATGCGTTCTCTATAATGTGCAAACCTTAATGAACCGCCGGATTCCATTTAGCAGCGCACTTGTCACAAATTTCACATATTCCGTATGAATAACTTCCCCTTCCCTGCCCGCTATTTTCCTTGCAGTTCCATAAGCATCTTATAATACATGCTGTAGTCCGTGCCGTGTTCTGTCTTTACACTACATCCCACACCCTGCAGCAAGCCTGCCAGAATGCTGCGGTGGCAGAGCGCCTCATCGGCGCAGAAGCAGACGAGCGCGATGCATTTCCCTTTTTGGTCCTTTTTCCAAAGTTCATTGAGCAGCGGGAAGGTTTCTCTCCTATATATGTACATTTCGCCGATGAACTCCGGGACGTAGACCTCTGCGAAGGACTGTGCGTTCCACTGACCGCTGTCCACAAGTTCCCTGTATCTGTGGAACAGTTCCCAGGTCGGGGACAGGGTAGGAACATGCTTCGTGCCTGCGACCGGATGCTTCACAGCACGCACTGTCAGCCATGCCTCGTCATAATTTTCTTCCTTGAAATTCCTGACATTTAAAATTTCTATCATATGTTATATTCCTTTCAAAGGGTAATCATCTGCAGTCTGTTTTCCGCAAGAAGCGCAACGCAAAATCCATCCGTCCGCCTCTTAATTTTCTTCATCATAAGGCAAGATCAACCATTCTCCCGCATCCGTAACACGATAGTATTTGTTATTTTCTGTATCAATTTTTATAACAGGAATCATACCGCTTTCCAGGACAGTCCCATCTATGTAATAATGGCTCTCCCCATCAAAGTAAATATCATGGAAGCCTGGATTGCCTGATATTTCCGATGTTCCTGTATGTCCTGCGACGATCTTCATGTCACTATAAAATCTGCCTGTCTGAGCAGGATACTTCTCCGTAAAGGTATAATCATCGGTTCCCCACTCCCATAAGTCCTCCGCTTCTTCATCAATTCCGGCATGGACAAATATTGTGTTTCCTTCGGAATAATATCTTGGCAGATTTTGCATCCACATGAGATATCCGATATCATCCTCTGCGTGGTCATAAGCATCCCCATCATCTTTTCCGCCGATGGACCATCTGCCGTCACACGCCATGTCCTCATGATTTCCAAGCAAGGCTACCACCTTATCACTGCCATATTCGTTTTGTAACTGCATGATTTTATTCAGGACGCCATAATCATTCGGTCCATGTATATAGTCGCCTAAAAGAATCAGTTTATTATCACCGGAAAAGTCAACCAATGACAAAGCGTATTCAAAAGCGTCAAGGCAGCCATGTATGTCACTCATTGCATATATGTAACCCGTTTTATTTCCCATAGATTCTCAGAATATCCCCTCCGTCAGGTAATTCTGCTTAATAAGATCTTCTGTTTTATAGGAAACGACTTTGGCCGTTTCCGTTTGCGCCGCCCGCATGCTGCGAATGCGCACGTCTGCAGATACAGCTTACCGCCGCATACTGCCAATCTACAATCCCAGCCCCTTTCGCGCAAGCTTATCCGCAAGGGCATTGGCGCGCTTATCCGCAAGGGCTTTGGCAGAATTTCCCCCAGCTTTATGGGACCGTCCCTCTATGCTCTCAACTTTAATTTCTATTTTGTTTCTGATATCATACATATACTGGCCAGCCGCCTGCGTCAGCATATCATCCCCGCATCCATAATAAGCCCATTGAATGAGCTGACTGTCATAAATAATAGTAATCTCCGGCAGCCCCAAATCTACAGCATGTTTAACCGCCTCCATGCAGGCCAGCAACTCCCCGGCAGCACACCCTTTGGCGGCCAGATCCTTTTCCCTTCCGCCTCCATAAAACGTCTCTATCTTCCCATCACATATAAAGACAACCCCAAAACCATAGGATTCACCCTTTGGGTCCGGGTCATAAGAACCGTCCACATACACGCAGTATTTCGGATATTCCCCGGAAGAAAGTTTCAACTTATCTGACTCATCTGACTCAATATCCTGTATCAGCTGTCCCTCCCTGGCCTTATATTCCTCTAACCATGTTCCGGCTTCCTTTGAAATCGGATTCCCCCTCCACTTTCCAGCCATAAATTCAGCCGCCTCTTTTTCGGTAGGAAACCCGTGGTCGATAGCCCTCGAAGCGCCACGCTTTTTTTTCTCACATTCCGGCCACGATGTAAAAAGTTCCGGTTCTTCCCCTTTTAATAGAAGTACCCAATAGTTGTTCCTGCTCACCTTTCCGTCCTCCCGGCATATTCCATAGGCTTTCCCTGCTTTAACCGTCTGCTTCCATCAGTTCTTCAAATTGCTTTCCTGTCAGCCTGTTCTCCCTGGTCAGGGCATCCGCAATCTTCCGGATCTTATCTTTTGCGTTTTCTATGATTTCTATTGCGTTCTTCATCTCAGTCTTTAGGATTTCATTCACTTTAGCCGTATATTCTCCGGCCAGTGCCGATTGAAGTACCTCATCCTTACTGAGGGTAATCAACTGAGCATCTTCCATTCCCAATGTACATACGATTTGGAATGCGATATCGGTAGCGTGCCGCAGATCAATGAATGCCCCTGTGTTGAGTGACTTCGCCTTGCCAAAGAATACCTCCTCGGCCGCACGGCCCGCCAGTGAAGTCCTGATTCTTGCAAGGAGTTCATCTTTCGTATAATCTGTAACATCCTCCTGATTAGCATGCCGCATATACCCGCCATAATCACCCCTAGACTCAATCGTGATATAAGAAGGCTTGTCCCCACTGATATAGGACACATACGCATGACCGGTCTCGTGGATAGCCACACACTTGTAGTAATCCGGGGTATGCTCTTTCTTTTCCCCATGCTCGTATTCCTCAAGGGCGGTCAGCAAATCGTCATCCGCCATAATCCTTGACTGTCTTGCGGCATTACGGAATGCGAGTTCAAACACGCTCTGAAGATCCGCAAGACTTTGTCCCGTAGTCCTCTCCGCAATACTGTGCGCTGTTTCTTTGGAAACAGTCGTGATATTCCTGCCGGCAAGCATCTGAAGGATATATCGTTCACGTTCCCTCTCCTTTGGAAGATCCACATAAATTTTGTTGTCGAAACGCCTGAGCAGAGCATCATCCAGGGAAGCGGTCTCACCACCCTTCCCCCTGACTACATAGTTAGTAGCCGCCAGTACAAAGACCGGCTTATTGCCGTCAGCGCCACGGAAACCGTCCATCTCGGTAAGCAGGGTATTCAACATGCTTTCTGTCTCATGCGTATTCCCTGAACCGGTTCTCTTCTTGCCGATTGCATCAATCTCATCAATAAATATAATGGCCGGCGCATATTTCCTCGCCTTTTCAAAGATACGCCTGATGTTGGCCTCGCTCTCGCCTATAAATTTATTCTTAAACTCCGTTGCACTGGTCTGGAGAAAGGTCACATCCGACTCACCTGCCATAGCTCTGGCAAGCATTGTCTTTCCGGTTCCCGGAGGTCCGTAGAGAAGAATCCCTTTCGGCGGTCTAATGCCGTTCTTAAGGAATTCTCTTGGTTTCGTAAGATACTTCACAAAATACTGAAGCTCTTCCTTCGCTTTTTCCGCTCCGATGACATCGTTAAATTTGATATTTGGCCGCTCTGCATCGGATAAGATTGAAAATCTATCTTCGGATTCCACGGCCGTTTCCAGCTTGAGATCATAAAATTCAATCTTACCCACATCATAGCATTTGTCGGCAAATCCCTTTCTCGTCTTATAGGTCAATACCTGATGCCTGCGGGCAAGTGTGTCCATTACCTCCTGACAACATACATCCCAATAGACCGCCTCCAGTTCATTTTCATAGTATTCCCTGTCAATAAAGCCCCGTGCGCCTCTTTTTATCAGGTCCTCTTTCTCTCTGTCCGAATACTTATATTCGGACTTTCCTCCGCATAAAATGTATATCTGAATACCTTTGTTTTCTCTTACCGTATTCAGGAACACATTGCCTCCCACTGTTCTTGCATCTGCGATATTCAGGCTGCTTTCTGTATTTTCCAATCCCAGTGTATAGTCAATTACCGCAAAGAGAACATTCCCGGAACGGAGCATTCCCATAAATACATCGGGATCTGTTGTGTCCTTCACTGTGATGCCATTCTCTTTGAGCGAACCGGACGGATCATATTGCATGGCCCCCAGCACGGGAATCACACCGTTTTTCTCGCCGGAATATAATTTCCTGACTTCATCCGTTGCCCCCGTGAAATCACAGTCCCATTCTATCTTTTTAAGCCTTTCGATGTTGTCCGGCAGCATCTTTTGCATCATTAAATACATGAATTCGAGTAATTGCTGATCAATCAGCTTTCCGGCCAGCTTGGATGCATTCCTGGCATCGGCACTTCCGCCCATGGAATAAAGCACAGTCTTCGCCAGTTTACCCTTCCCGGTTCTCAGATTGTATCCAAATTTCTGTTCCGTTTTTATAAGCTGGTTCTCCACATCCTTTTCCACCACCCGCCTGAGGGCATCCGCCCTTAAATGGTTAAACATGATGACGGTATGGGAAGACATCCTTGACAGTATTTCAGGAGGGAAAAACGGATTCCTTGTTTCCGGATTGATATCTTTTTCCAAAGCATCCAGTACCAGCCTGTCCGGAAGTATCGTCAGATTCTCATCTTTCGCATCACGGTAACGCTGTTTACCCGCATTGGTGGTAAATATTATAATGGTATCTTCAAAAGATATGTTTGTATCGTAATAACGGTCAAAACAGATTCCGTCATCCAGTATCTGCAAAAATAGCCGTATGACAGTGCCGTGCGCCTTTTCAATTTCATCAAACAAAAGCACACTGTGCGGGTTTTCATTCACATAATCAGTCAGTACGCCCGGTTTGGCCTGCTTCCAAAAAGTAGAAATGCCGGCCAGCTCTTCTACCGAACCTTCCCTGGGGTATCCCGACATATCAAAACGCCTGAAAGGAAGGCCCAGCTCGTCCGCAAATAACTGCGCCATGAAAGTCTTTCCTACACCCGAAGGTCCCACGAACAGAAATACGTTCCTTGGACCCTTTCTTTTGTCTTCCTGACGGGCGTTTTTTTCCGTATGGAAAAAAGCACTCTCCAATTTGCCGATTGCGTCATCCTGCCCGATGACCTTTTCCTTGAGTTTCACCCCGATGGATTCCGCATGCATGACCAGCTGCTTGAATGACGCCTTCGTCTCCTTCCTATGTAATTTCTTCTCCAAATCGGGATTGACATACGGACCGGACACTTTCATAAGCTCCTTACGATATACGTTGTTCTCCGTTAATTCCCGGTACAAATCGCACAGAGAGTGGCCTCCCTGTTTGATATATTTCTTCATAAGTTTGTATGTAACAGGACTCGTATCCAGAATTCTTTCATAGCTATCCTTTGCAAAGGCACGGCATCTTTGTAAGAGTTCGTCAAAATCCAAATACTCCATGTCATATTTTTCAAAACGCTGTTTCAGTACACGGTACTCGTCCGAACCTTCCCATACTTTGCAGGCATCGTCAATCCAGTCGGCAGGCGAAACCTTCACCGGACTCCTATCCCTGATTTTCGGATAAATACTCGACTTATATATTTCAACAAAATTGCGCAAAATTAACTTTGGATCAAATACAAATGCAAGCAATGCGGTATATAATGTAGGCACATGATATCTGCCCACATAATTGCGCGCAATATGCGAATCCCCATCGCCAGCAATATACAGAAGAATCTCGAGCCATGGTTCATTTTGACCGGGACGTTCGGGTATTTGGAGTTTGCTGTATACCCCTTCTTCCTTCGTATGGTCATAATTGTACACTGCGGATTCCTCAGAGGATGCTTCCCGTTTTTTCCGGCTCCCAGATTCCGCATAATCAGCGGGAACGTCAAACGCAAAGGGAAGTTCCTCATCTATACCATCTTCTATGGACACAAAACCGGCAGAAGATTCATCTATGCCGTCATTTTCGTCCATATCGCCATAGTCATCGCTATAGTCATCTGTATCGTCATTTTCCCCTTCTCCTTGCGGATTGCCTGCATCATCAGGGATTTCCTCCCCAAAGGGCAGGAACCCTTCCTTCTTCCAGCTGTCTTCCTCAAGATAATCCTTATTACTGCCCTGATAGACAAGCTTAAACCCCCCTATACGGAATTCACCCATGTATTTATCCGCAAGCATAAAGGCGTGCCGAAGACTGCCCTCCTTATTTTCATCTTCCTTTTCAAACTCTGTCCTGTACGTAAAACCGCAGAACAGGGCCCCGGGAAATCTTTCTATCTGCGGCTCGCACTTTTTTTTCCAATCATCAAAGATACCGGTTTTTCTTCCTCTTTTTACCACATAAATCTTTTTTTTCACAGAATATACCTCCAAATGCTTTTTGACACAAAAGCCTGCGGCTCATCAACACATCTCCCCATTCAGTCAACTGTCCTTCCCAATTTACCCAGTACCTCCTTAAAACATGAATTGAGATCATTAAGTTCGCTATACCATACGCTTCCCAATATGTTGGGGATACTGTAATTCAAAGAGGAACAGACTATAACCGGAATGTGGATTTTTTCTTTTTCCATTCTTTCAATAAGTTTAAATCCCGCCTCTTCGTCTACTGCTTCTCCCTCTCCCAACGGATATTGCATATCCGTCACGATCAAATCGATCTTATCCTCACCATGGTATATCTGTTTCCACAGTTTTTCCTGATTTCTCACTGTCATGATACTTCTTATCCCATTATACTTCAAAGCTTTGCGTATATCAGCACCCTTAAAAACATCATCATCCACAATGACTGCTTTTATTTTTGCCAAATCCATCAAAATCCTCCTTCTGCCGCAAAACACCTCTGTATCGTTCATCTGACACCCATATCATATTTCACCGGACATATTTCCCATCATCTTACAGTATATAAATTCCTTATTTACACGTCAATCTTTTGTTTGTATTTTGATATCCGGAAACAAAGTCACCCTTTTGCTGATGCGTGTACCGGAGCACATGACAGGCCGGAAATATTCCATAAAAAAGATACGCCATCAGGAAATCTTCTTCCAGCAGGCAAAACACTGACACAAAAAGTGTGCGCCATACGCACACGCCGCGTCGGGGCGCGGTTGCCGTCAGGCAGTTCTTTCCTCACGCGCGAGTGCGCATCACCGTCTCCCAATTCCGCATAAACCGTTTGGTGCCAGTCTGTCAAAGTCAGCGGAATCCTTCCTATTGTCCCGCATACCATCCCTCCAGACTTTTTTTGGCCAGCCACCGGGAAAAATTGAAATCACGCAGTCCCATATCCTCTGTCCGTTCCCAGACCCTGCCGTAATAGCGCTGCACCACATCCTCCTGCGCCAACCGCTCCCTGACGTCCCCCTGCGCAAGCAAAGGCGCGGCATCCGCAGACAAACCGGCCAAATACCGGTAATCGTCAAACCCTCCGTTCCTGCCGCCTTCCTGCGTATCCGCCGTCACCTCCTCCAGGCGCGCAAGGTCATACTTTGCGACCTGATAGTCGGGTTTTGCAAACGCAAAGCAAAGATAGCACACCGTCACCGCCACCGTGCAAAACGGAAACAGCGGAAATTTTTCCCGGTATACGGAAACGATCACCCTGGCAAACAAAACCGCAATGACCGCCAGCGCCCACAGTACAAACAGCCGCAGAAACGTCATGTGATAATGCATAATGTACAACGACATCCGATACGCGCTGGAAGCGATCAGAATATATGTCAGCAGGGAAATCACCGTCAGCAAAGCTTTCAAAATCCGGCTTTCCCGAAACACTGCCAGGCACACCAGCACCAGCGCCAGATTGATCAGACACACGAACAGCAGCTGGAAAAATCCCTGCCGGGCATAGGAAGACCAGGTAAGCCCCTCCGGAAGCCGCATGTTTCCCATGAAAAGATAAAGCACCTGGATCCCGCAAAAAACCAGATAAATCACTGCCAGCAGCGACGTGAAGGTAATCGCCACCACAGGCTCCCCCTTCTTCTCCTTTGCCGTCCGCTGCGGCATCCGATACGTGGTCAGCCCCCTGACGAAGCTGTATACAAAAACATAAGCCGCCACAGTCATCAGACCCATCAAAACCGCCGACCCCAGCTTCAAGTCCTCCAGTATCCCGGAAAACAAATCAAAAAATACTGCATCCGCGCTCAATAAAAGCGCCAAAACCACAACCAGCAAGGGAATGGCGGTCACGCCCCCCAGCAGGACATATCCTGCTTTCCGGTTTCCTGCCGGCTTTTCCCTCCCTTTATAATAAACGGCCGCATCCCCAAAGGGCGTATCCAGATAATGAAGCATTTCCAGCAGGCTTCTGCAGATTGCGGCGCAATATCTGGAAAACCCCCACCCCTTGGTCCGGTAAAAGCACTGCAGCGCCAGCAAAACCGTAAGCAAAAAAATTCCCGTCTTCGTCATCCCGATTATTTTCCAGTCATCTGTCAGACATACGGACACCCCCAGTAAAAAGAGACTTCCCGCATAAAAAGCAACCGCAGCCCTGCCCGGCGCATCATTCATAAAAGACTCCTCTTCGGGCCCCTGTCCCGCCAAGGCGCCCGACGCGGTATCTGCGCTGCCGCCGAATGGAACCCTGCACTTTCCCATACAAAAGAATAAATAGCACAAGGTTCCTGCGACGAAAAAAGGATACGTAATCCCCGACGCATTTTTATACAGGCAAAAGGTATAAAACAATGCATAAACCGCACTTGCCCCGCCAAAAACCGGATAGGAAATGCGCGGTTCCCGATTTGTCCGCGCCGCCTCCCGCAGCTTTTCTTCACACATCCTGCTCCCCTCCTTCTTCCTCTTCCACATACTGTAAAATGTCTCCGGGCTGGCATTGCAACGCCTTACAAATCGCATTGAGCGTGGAAAGCCGCACCGCTTTTGCCTTGTTATTTTTTAAAATGGACAGATTGGCCAGCGTAATGTCCACTTCCCCTGCCAGTTCCGTCAAGCCTTTCTTGCGTTTCGCCATCATGACATCCAGATTGCTGATAATCGCCATACGCCGCCCCCCTCATATTGTCAGATCGTTTTCCAGCTTGTAGCTGACCGCCCTGTCAAAAACCTGTGCCAGCACCTTGGAAAACAATCCCGCAATCACAAATACCAAAATCACCACCATCACCGCCGGAGTCAGATACAAAAAAATACGGCAGGCGGTCGTAAGCGCAATCAAAAAGCTGTAGGTTCCCATGCGCCTTAAGCTGACCACATTTTCCCGTATGAAACAGTTATCGTCCAGCACCGTCCGAAACATTCTGCGCAGTTCCAAAATAATCAATATTGCCAGCAAACCTGCGATACCGAACATAATCACCAGCTGAATCCAAAATTTTGCAAAATAGGAATTGATTCTCCCATAAAGCCGGATGGTGACAGGCAGCGTAACCGTCACCACAATTCCGGAATAAAACATGAAATCCAACAGGTACTTGGTGTAAAGCGTCAATTTGTCCTTCATCGTCGTCCTCCTGCCCCAACTTCGTGCGTACATATCCCCAAACGGTACGCCATGTAACCTTAAAATACTACTTCTGGAATTGATTGTCAATATATTTTTATTGTTTTTCAATAAA
>DERU01000179.1 GCA_002361095.1 Lachnospiraceae bacterium UBA3332 | reverse complement strand
GCCCATGGCGCGCAAACTAAAAAACGGCAGGAGGTTCTCCTGCCGTTTTTTATAACGCCTAAAGCCATTTGTATCGTAACAGTACTTGTAACCTGAAAACGAAAACCTTCCTATTTAAAAGGGATTTCCCAGAACAATTTTGTTGCAATATCTGGAACGTGCCATTATGACGGGGATCACAAGGGTCAGCAAAGAATCCACTTTTCAGACATTCAATACGGTACGCCGGAAAGCGCAATACAGCCTGCAACTGACCAATCCGGAAGCAGAAGTCATGTTTGGGCAGATGATTGCCGACCGGTTAAACCGCCAAAAGGGGAATCCGTAAAAATCCCCGGATTCCCCTTTTCCTTTAACCTCTCTGCCCGCTTTAGCGGGCGTAAATTCACTGTTGAAAAACTATCGCATATGGTTGGTTTTTTCAGCCTATACCTCCTGCGTATCGGAAACGTCTTTTTCCTTTCCTTCCAACGCCTGTGCCAGCGCCTCCGCACCCTCTTTGTTGATGGTGATGTTGCGGTTCACCTTCGCGTCGTAAGTCCCGGCTTTCATGATCTCCCCCAAGTCGATGCCCACTGTTTCCTTCATGGAAGCAAACAGTTTCGCCATAACCGCAGGGACATTGCCTGCAACCGAATCCACCCCGTTTCCTTCCCCACCGCCAATGATAGTGATCTTGTCGATCTGGGTAAGGGGCTCGGCAATTTTTCCGGCGATATCCGGCAGCACCTTGATCAGCATCTCCGCCATCGCGGCGTTGTTGTATTTCTGGTACGCCTCCGCGCGTTTTTCCATTGCCTGCGCCTCCGCGATACCTTTGGCGCGGATGGCTTCCGCCTCCGCTTCGCCGACCATCTGAATACCTTTGGCCTCCTGCTCTTTGGAGAACCGGTCGGCCTCCGCCCTTGCCCGCTGTGCCTGCGCTTCCTGCTCGATCTCATACTTTCTTGCTTCGGCCTGCGCGCGCTGCGCCTCCGCTTCTTTCTGCTTTTCAAACAGTTCCGCCTCGGCTTTTTGCTGGCGTTCAAACTTCTCCGCCTCGGCTTTTTGCTGGCGTTCAAACTTCTCCGCCTCAGCCTTTTTCTTCACCTGCGCATCCAGGGCTTTTTCCATGGTCTCCGCTTCCCGCTGTTTCAGCAGTACAATGCGTTCCTCTTTTGCGATATTGGCATTGGCGGCGGTAACCTCGATGGTTTTACGCTGTTCTTCCTTCTGGATCGCATAAGCGGCATCCGCCTCCGCGCGTTTGGTATCGGCGGTTTTTTGCAAATCCGCCTTTTGAATATCCAATTCGTTGTTCTTGATGGCAATTTCCCGCTCGGAATTGATCCGCGCGTCGTTGGACTGCCGGTCGGCCTCCGCCTTTGCCACGGCGATTTCCTTTTCAGCCTCTGCCTTTGCAATCGCGGCTTTTTTCTTGATCTGGGAAATATTGTCGATACCCAGATCGTCGATCACACCGTTGGAATCCGTGAAATTCTGTACGTTGAAACTGACCACATCCAATCCCATGGCTGCCAGATCCGGCTCTGCGTTCTCTTTTACCAATTCCGCAAATTTCTGCCGGTCGCTGACCATCTCTTCCAGACGCATCCGCCCCACAATCTCGCGCATGTTACCTTCCAGCACTTCCCTCGCCACCTGCGCAATGTACTGCGTATTCTGGTTCAGGAAATTCTCCGCCGCCTGCGCAAGCTTGGAAGGCTCGCTGGAAACCTTGACATTGACTGCCGCATCCACCTGGATATTGATGTAATCCGCAGTAGGAACCGCCGCTTCCGTTTTCACGTCAATGGGAATCAGCTTTAAACTCAGCTTATCCAGCCTCTCCAAAAACGGAATCTTAATGCTCGCTTTTCCGATAATGATCTTCTTGCGCAAACCCGAAATGATAAAAGCCGTATCCGGGGGCGCTTTCACATAACCGGACGCGATGACTGCCAGCAGCACAATGACCGCCAGTACCGCTGCAATTGTCCCCACATTCGCCAACAAGTTATCCATACGCACTCCTTTTCCCCACTCTTCGTGGAATTAAATTTTCACAGACTTTTGTCTGTTTCGTTTTGATGCTGCAAAAAATGTATGCAAACCCCTGATCCGTCATTCGGTTTTTGCAGCGTTCCTCTTCCCTTTTCGAAAAAAGAAAATAAAAAACGCACGATTCATTCTATTGCAACATCCGCTACAATAAAAGTCTCGCACGTTTAATTCGTTACGAGGAAAACTTTCGTCAGGCTGCAATAGAATCAACTGCCCGGCGCGCCTTTCCATGAAATGACGGATTCGACACATCTTACGATGCCGGCTACTCCCTTTTATTAAATCAAATTATACACCTTTGTCGGAATTTGTCAAGGGCTATGTCAAAGCTGCCGGAAAATCCGTAACAGTTCAGCCGTTACTTTTCACGGGGCGGGGAAGGCTTGGGCCAAACCGGGGAGTGGATGGCCCAAGTCCTTCCCATTCCGTGAAAAGTAACCACGCTCTAGGCCGTGGTTCTTATTGAAAAAATTAGTGATTGTAAATATCAGTAAAACGTGATAAACTTTTGCCATAACAATTCATAAGCATATGTTTTCAGGAAATCCGG
>DERU01000143.1:5340-5551 GCA_002361095.1 Lachnospiraceae bacterium UBA3332 | reverse complement strand
CCTTAAGTTCCCACCTATATCCGGGGGATAAGCTGCGGTTCCGCCTGGTTGTCCCAAACGGGGTGAACCGCTATCTGCTCTATTCTGACGAACAGGTATTTGAAAACAGGGACATGGTTACCGTTATCATCAGGCGCAAAAATAACGTTTACCAGCTTAAAGTATTTGTGGAACCGTCGGATACAACGGCCGGTTCCATATGGCTCGGAGG
>DERU01000143.1:4759-5019 GCA_002361095.1 Lachnospiraceae bacterium UBA3332 | reverse complement strand
GATTAAAGCACATGTTTATTTGCGGAAACGGTTTTGTCGGCGGGGAATTGGCATGTGCCCTTACCCCTACCGGCATGGAAAACATCCATTATGTCGAGTTAAAAAACGGCATATACGATGATTTATACATCACAAAAGCAACGGATTTTGCCTTGGGCGGCGAATGTCCGAAGCAATGGGATTTTGACACGGTATTATGGGCAAAATTCAACGGAAACACAAATGCGGGAAACGTGGACTGGAGCCTGGAAACCACCTCC
>DERU01000143.1:0-4462 GCA_002361095.1 Lachnospiraceae bacterium UBA3332 | reverse complement strand
CTGGAGCCTGGAAACCACCTCCCACATCGTCTTAAAAAGCAGAATCCAGGGGCAGTTTAAGTGGAAAACCATTGCGGTGAAAAAAATCAAAACCCTTGGGGATTTTGTACTCAATTACCCGGACTACCTTGTGGCATCCGGACAGCCCGTGGAATATGCCATTGTCCCCGTGCTCCATGGTGCGGAGGGTACCTATGCCAGCACAAGCGTAACTTCCAAATTCACAAAAATGTTCCTGATCGAAGGGGACACGGTTTGGGGAACGGATATCACGGACGGGTTTTGCGATACGGCCCGCAATATTCCCTCCGCAAATGTGGAACTGCTTCACCGCAAATACCCCATCTTTGTGCGCAATACCATTGCGAACTATGACACGGGAAGCTGCAAGGGTTCCTTCGTCCCCTTTGCCGACGAAAAAAACTGTGAACTGGCCTATGACAGCAGCCAGGACTATCAGCGCATAAAATACCAGCGGGAATTCATGGATTATATCTGTGACAGCATACCCAAAATCCTGAAGCTGCCGGACGGAAGGCTGTGGCTGGTACAGGTTACCCCGTCCCCTGCCGATACCGCCAACCAGGCATATAACAACCGTGAAATCACCTGGTCCTGGGTTGAGGTCGGGGACGTCAGCTCCGAAGAAGATTTATATTATTTAGGTTTTTCAAATGTGGAACCGGAATGGTGGGATACATAATGGCAGAAATCATTACACAAAAAGACTTACTCATCGTCCTGCAGCATGCGGCGGCTCCCGGATTAAAATTGAATATGGAAGTGTTGGATCAAAACCAAAAAGTCATCGATACCCTCAATTGCAGCCTGGCCGGAGGCAGCATGACAATCAACGGGGAATCCGACCTAAGGCGCACCGCCAATTTTACCGTACAGCCCACCCTGAAAGAAAAGGTCAGGCTCACGGAAAACAGCCTGCTGTGGCTGAATAAGGATGTCCGGATGTCCGTCGGTTTATACGATGTCCAGGCAAAGCAATACCGGTATTATCCCCTCGGCTGTTATGTATACACCGATACTTCCGGCACCTATGACGCCACCACGGACCAGCTTACCGTCAATTGTTCCGATTTTATGAAAAAGCTGGACGGCACAAAAAACGGACAGCTTGGAGCGTTAACCATCCGCTACCCGGCCTATGAGGAAAACACGGAAACAGGCGTTCCGGTAAAATACAATACCATCCGCAGCGCGGTCATTGATACCCTGGAAAAATTGGCGCATATCACAAACCACAGGATCGACGATATCGGGGAGTACAAGGCGATGCCGGAGTACAATGCGGACTGGCAGAAATACCGGGAGGAAAACCAAAACAAATGGAACACCATTCCCTTTGACCAGGAATTTACTTCCGGAACCACCATACTTTCCATCCTGACCACGTTCCGCGACCTGTATCCCGGCTACGAAATGTTTTTTGACATGGAGACCAATGCCTTCGTCTGCCAGATGATCCCCCTATGTTACGAGGACGACATTTTTCTGGACAACCATTTTATCCGGCGGGTGCTGATTTCCGAAAACACGTCCGTGGATATGTCCGCCGTGCGGAACGTCTGCGAAGTATGGGGAAAACAAATTGACGCAAATTTCTATGCCGATACCTGCCGGTATGCGGGAAATACCTACTCTGCCACCATAAACGGTTATGAGGAGGGCTATCATAACGGCGATACCATTGCGCTGAAAATTCCTGCGGCCAACCTCGCGAATGCCCAAATCAACCTCAACGGTTTCGGGAACATAGGCATCTATACGGAATCCGGCGGACATCCCCTTCCGGCAAATGCAATGCCGGCAAATGGCGTCTACGTCTTCCGGATACAAAAGAACCGCGCGGAGGGGCAGGATGTCGTCAAAGCCTTTTTGCTTGGGCAATGGCAGCCCCATGCCGTCAATGTGCTGACAAACGGCAGGAAAAGCGGGCAATATGTAACGGATGCGGACGGACAGAAATATGAACTGTATTCCAGGGAATACTTTCAAAAGATTTACAATTGCGAACGTGTGGACATGACCGTCGTCGCCAACTCCCCCTTCACGGTGGAAAAACTGGGGGAAATCCCGGATACCAAAACGGGAGGGGAATTTGACAACATTACCTCAGACGATTTGGCGGCCGCAAGGGCAGAATGGGAAAACCGCAAAAACAGCAGGTTAACCGACAATATCACAATCACGACCGCTTTTCTGCCCTTTGTGGATGTCAATAAAAAGATATCCTACCGGCGCAGCGATTCCGACAGGGAACACCAATATATCATCTCTTCCGTTTCCCATGATTTTGCCGGGTATACCACAACCATCACCATGTACCGGTTCTATCCCATGTATGAAACCCTGCGCAGGGAAGCGGGTACCCACAGGGTACTAAACGAATACAGCCATGGCGTCCTTGGGAAATATACGCATGACGAACTGGCTGCAATCGTCAGCGGTGATGAACTATAGCGCAAGGAAAGGAGATAAAAAATGGCTACCTATACGCCAAACAAGAAGCTGGAACTGCCAACAGGCCCGGAACGGTACAATATCGGCGTCTTTAACAAAAACAACACCGTAATTGACTCCGAACTGCACAAGCTTGACCTAAAAAACGCAAGCCAAGACAGCTTACTTGCCACCAAAGCGGAAGTCGAAGAAAAAATCCGGGGCGAAACCTCCCGTGCCGTCAGCGAAGAACAGGCCATAAACGCTGCCATCGCCGCGAACAAACCTGTCTGGGACGACAAGTATACCAAAAACGAAATTGACAATCTGTTTTCCATGCTGGAAACCAACATTGACTGGAAAGAATCCGTCCCCACTTTTGACGACTTGATCGCAGCCTACCCGGTTCCGCAGGACGGTTGGACAGTCAATGTCCATGACACGGATATCACATACCGCTATGACGGGGAAAAATGGATCTCCATATCCGCAAACGCAGTCCCCAAGGCGACCGATACCCTCGACGGCTTATTAAGCAAGGAAGACCATGTAAAATATGAGGATGCAAACGCCAAAAAGCACCTCCATGACAATAAGCCTGTTCTGGACGGCATTACGCAGGATTTGGTGGACGGCTGGAACAGCGCAAAAACGCATGCGGACTCCGCCTGGAATGCCAACACCAAAAACAGCCCGGGCTATGTAGCCGCAGGGGAAAACCATGCCAATAAGGTCTGGAAAACCGACGGGGACGGGAACCCGGCGTGGAGGGAGGAGGGCGGCAGTTTGGGCGGGCCCAAACTCTTTACTACCCCCGAATCCCTCGGCTTGGACGCCGCGACAATGACCTATATGGATTTGGTCAATTCCATGCCCGAAAATTCCGTTCTTATATGCCATTTAATGAGTAACACAGCTTTTGCCCCAAACAGCGGGCACGCCTGTATTCTTACGGTGAAATGTACCGGATCGGCATCATCGAAAAGCCTCGCTTTTGAATCCGTTTCCACCCATGGCGACAACGATTGCGTCTATAAGGCCCGGTATGCTGCCCCGGCCGAAACTCCATGGACGGGATGGACACGGGCCACAAACGAAATTACCCATTCCGACTCGGAACCTGTAACCTTAACCAAAAATATGACATGGATAGGAACGTAAGGGAGGAAACTATTTATGGCAGAATACGCAAGGGAATTCAGCAATTTCCCTTCCACAAAAATTACCATGCACAATTTCAAAAATGTTGATGACAGCATCGCATCCGTCATCAATCAGATCAATTCCCTGCGCGCGCAGGGACTGTACAACCAGGCTGCCAGAGTCATACAGGATAACAACGATGTGCTGGGACAATATATCGCGGATGCCGTTACTTTCCGGACATGGGAAGAAGAAATTTATAACACCCAAAAATATGCGCGTCAAAAGCAGCAATCCGTGTATTTTGATGACTCGGAGGACGATTTTGACGGCATAGAAGGCGATGTCTGGCTTGGAGGTGATTGACCATGCTCTGTAATCCGGTTTCCTGTTATCCGGAAAAGATTGATGAAATGATCTTTTTCCAGGACAACAGCCTTGAAAAAACAGATATCCTAAACCATTATAACAGCCTGGCTGCGCAATCCAAATACGGGGAAGCAAGTGAGTTTATAGAGCGGCAGGAAGGTATTTACGGATTTTTTGCCGACTTTTTTAACCTCATCGAAAACCGGATCCATAACACCCAGGAATACTTACGCAATAAGCCGCCCAAAAAGCAGCCTTTCCTTTTTTATGATGTGGAAGAATGCTTTCCGATCGGCACGCTCCGTGTGTTTACGGATACGGATGAAGAAGAAAACCTGTCGTCCATTGCGCTATTTGCAGATACCGGCGAACCGGAATCCCTTGACGGATTGCTTCTCTTCACAGGCACGGAAAGCGAACCCCCCAGCGCGGACATGGATACGATATGGATTTGAACCCAAACCATATCAGCAAAGCTTAAACGCCAACATGCCTA
>DERU01000277.1:6771-7219 GCA_002361095.1 Lachnospiraceae bacterium UBA3332 | reverse complement strand
CATGCCGGACGGCTTTTTGCGTAAAATGATAGTTTTAATTCAATTTTTTTGCGTATGCAGGCTCCGAAAAACAGATGGATCCGGTCTTTTTTTCAGTATCCTATGCTTATTCCTGTGCCTGTTCTTCTGCCGATGCGCCTTCCTCTTTCTTTTCATCCTCCTGCGGCTGCGCAGGTTCTGCGGTACGGTTTTCTTTTGCCATAAGCATCATGATCTCATTGGAACGGGCGATGAATTTGGTCATGGCCTCTGCGGACAACGGTGCGTTCTGCAGCTTGGCCAAGTCGTAGAGCTGTTCGCAAAGCATTTTGACGTTGCGTCCGTCCTCATGCCCCGTGATATACGCCACCAGCGGATGGCCTGCATTTAATACCAGCGTTTCCCCTTCCGCGCCGAACATGTCTGCGTTGCCGCCATACATCCGCATCATATCCTGCATTCTTCTGGA
>DERU01000277.1:0-6505 GCA_002361095.1 Lachnospiraceae bacterium UBA3332 | reverse complement strand
TACATCTTCATCATATCCTGCATTCTTCTGGATTCCTCGGAAACCGTCAAAACGGAGGACACCTTCTTGTTTTTGAGTTTTTCCACGCTGACTTTGATCTTGTCGTTTTTCAAAGCCTTGCGCACCAGCTTTTCCAGCTTTTCGGACTGGGCCTTGAGTTCCTCCTGCGCTTTCTTACCGGTCTTTGCCTTGAATACATCCGTCAAATCCGCGTCGATTCTGGCAAAACGGATTCCTTCGTTTTTGGACTCCAGCTGGGAAATGAAGGGCTGGTCGATCTTCTCCGGCAAAATGACCGCATCCATCTTCGCGGATTTAAACATATTGATATACTGGCTCTGCTGCTGCTCGTCGGTCACATAGTAAATGGTCTTTTCCTTCTTTTCTTCCGCTTCGCCTTCCTGCGCCCCGTCCTGGGGTTCCACAACCTCGGCTTCCACCTTTTCCCCGTTTTCATCCACCGCGCTCTCGTCGGTCTTTGCTTCCCCTACTTCGTCCGGATCGGATTTGGCCACTTCAAGGCACTCCGGCAGGGTCATATATTTACCGTCCAAGTTCTTAAAGAGGATATAGTCCGTCATCTTCTGACAGAATTTATCATCCTTTAAGCAGCCAAACTTGATAAAGGGCGCAATGTCGTCCCAGTATTTTTCATATTCTTCCTTCTGGGTCTTGCACATACCGGACAATTTGTCCGCCACCTTCTTGGTGATATAATCGGAAATCTTCTTCACAAATCCGTCGTTTTGCAGCGCGCTTCTGGAAACGTTCAGCGGCAGGTCCGGACAGTCGATCACACCTTTTAACAGCATGAGGAATTCCGGTATGACTTCCTTGATATTGTCCGCCACAAACACCTGATTGTTATAAAGTTTGATCGTCCCCTCGATGGACTCGTATTCCATATTGATTTTGGGGAAATAGAGAATACCTTTTAAGTTAAACGGGTAATCCATGTTCAAATGGATCCAGAACAGGGGTTCCTTGTAATCCATGAACACTTTCCGGTAAAAGTCCACGTAATCTTCTTTCGTGCACTCGCTGGGATTCTTTGTCCAAAGAGGGTGAATATCGTTCATCAGTTCCGGACGCTTCACGATCTTTACTTTATCCGGATCCTCCTCCTTTTCCTTTTTCACCTCTTCCACTACCTGATCGGTGTCGCGTTTCTCGCTGGCAAGAATCGTCTCGGTATCCGGCGTGTTTTCCCTGGACACATAAATCTCAATGGGCATGAAGGAACAGTATTTCTTAATGACTTCCTTTGCCTTGTACTCATTGCAATACTGCAGGCATTCCTCGTTCAGGTGCAGGGTGATGCAGGTTCCCACCTGGTTCCATGTGCCCTCCGTCATCTCAAACTCGGAACCGCCGTCACATTCCCAATGTACGGCAGACGCGCCCTCCTGCCAGGAAAGGGTATCGATGTGCACCTCATCCGCCACCATGAACGCAGAATAAAATCCCAAACCGAAATGTCCGATGATCTGGTCGTCGTTGGCTTTGTCCTTATATTTGGCTATAAAATCGGTGGCACCGGAAAACGCGATCTGGTTAATATACTCCTCCACCTCGTCCGCCGTCATGCCGATTCCGTTATCCACCACCTTAATGGTCTTATCCTCCGGATTGACAAACACGTTCACGGTAGGCTTATAATCCTCCGGCAGGCTGTATTCCCCCATCATATCCAGCTTTTTCAATTTCGTGATGGCATCGCATCCGTTGGATATCAGTTCCCTGTAAAAAATGTCCTGATCCGAATACAGCCACTTTTTGATGATCGGGAAAATATTCTCGCTGTTAATTGATAAACTGCCATGTCTGTTGGTCATGAAAATCACAATCCTTTCTTTTTCTCTTTTTTAATCTGTGCAGGCGCAGACCCCCCGGCTCTGCCAGAACCGTCCCGGACATCCGCGAAAAAATACCCTGTCTTGTTAAAAGACAGTTTAGTCCACGCGGCACAAAAAGTCAACAAAAAATTAGCACTCATTCCACAGGAGTGCTAACAGTTTGCCGCAAACCCGCATGAATACGGCGTTTGCGGAATTATTAACTTTTTATAAACCGGACGGTTCCGCCTTGAAATACGTATTATAAACGGTAAAAAAGCCGGATGTTTCCATATTTGCTTCCTGCAAAAATTCTGCGGTGTCCCAAAGTTCCCTGTTCAGCTGTCTGGTGAGCGTATTGACAAACGCATTGTACTCCGTATGGAACGCCTCGTTTCTGCGCCGTTCCAAAATTTTTACCTTATTCAGCTGCGTCTGGTTTTCGTCAAAAGTACTGATACATTTTAAAAGATAAAAATCTTCCCCGGACTGTATCGGTTCGCTCACTTCGTCTTTTCCCAGATTAAACGCAGCCGTCTCGATGGGTTCGGCCGCCTCCCCTTTGCCGAAAGAATAGCGGATGACGCTGTCCTGGCTGCTCGTCTCGGCGACCGCCTCAAAATCCGCCTCCTCTTCCCGGATTCTGCGCAGGATTTCCTCCGCCTCCCCAAGGCTGTTTACGCGTATCTGCAAAACCGTGATGGTCCTGGCCTCGTCGTCGCTGATTTCCGGATTCACATCCTCCACAATCTGCCGGTAAACCTTCTCCGCCAAAGCATATTCCCGGTACATCTGTACAGTCAGTTTTTCGCTGATCTGCAGGGCCGCAATCTCCGTTTCCGTCAGGGAACCGAAATATTCCTTTCCTGCGGCCGCCGCTTTTTCCTCCTCCTTTTTGTCAAGGGATACCCCTTTCTGTCCCGCCAAAAGCACCATGGATTTTACCTGAACCAGTTCTTCCAAAACCTGTGCCTTTGCCTCCCCTACGAGGGAAACCCCTCCCCGGTCTTCCCAAATCCGGGGACCGTAGACGGACTCATAGCGGTTCTGCATATTGGTCAGATATACCATGGCTTCCGGCAGGGTACAGGACAGATTCCCCACCTTGAATACCTCATCTTTTTTCAGTCCCGTAGTGAGCACTACCTTTGTACTGCTGTTGCGGTACACAAAAAAAGCCGTGACAAGAAGCACAAATACCGCTATGGAGGCCGCGATCACTGCGGCCCGCTTTTTCCATTTGCCGGATTCCTCCAGCCTCTTTATTTCGTCGGTATACATACTTTATTCCTTAAATTCCCTTTCCAAAATCTCCCGGATCCGCATGCTCGCCCTGCCGTCCCCGTAAGGATTTTTTGCGCCGCTCATCTTTGCGTAGGCTTTTGGATCCTCCAGGAGTTTTTTGCATCCTTTATAAATTCCCTCCTCCTGTGTCCCCGTAAGCAGCAGCGTTCCCGCCTCCACCCCTTCCGGGCGTTCCGTGGTATCCCGCATCACCAGCACCGGCTTTCCCAGCGCCGGGGCCTCCTCCTGAATCCCGCCGCTGTCCGTAAGGATGAGATAGCTTTTATCCAAAAAATTATGGAATACATCCACCGCCAACGGATCGATCAGCCGGATTCTGTCGCAGCCGGACAGTTCCTGCCGGGCAACCTTTTGTACCTGGGGATTTAAATGAATCGGGTATACCGCCTTCACATCCCCAAATTCCTCCACAATCCTGCGGATGGCCCGAAACATCTCATGCATGGGTTCCCCCAAATTCTCCCTGCGGTGGGCGGTGATAACCAACAGACGGGAATCCTTTGCCCACTCCAAAATTTCATGGGTAAAGGAGGGACGCACCGTCGTAAACAGGGCGTCGATTCCGGTATTTCCCGTCACAAAAATGCGGCTCTCCTCCTTTCCTTCCCGCAAAAGGTTCCGCTTCGCCGTCTGCGTGGGCGCAAAATGCCAGGAAGCCAGCAGGGAAATACTCTGCCGGTTAAACTCCTCCGGGAACGGCGAATACAGGTTGTATGTGCGCAGCCCCGCCTCCACATGCCCTACCGGTATCTGCCGGTAAAACGCCGCCAGCGCCGTCACATACGCCGTGCTGGTGTCCCCGTGTACCAGCACAATGTCGGGTTTTGCCTGCGCAAGCACGCCGCGCATCCCCTGCAGTACGTCCGATGTGATGGAAAACAAATCCTGTCCCGGTTTCATGATATCCAAATCATATTCGGGCTCTACCCCGAAAATCGTAAGCACCTGTCTGAGCATTTCCCGGTGTTGTCCGGTAATGCACACGCACACCCGCAGGCTTTCGCTTTTTTTTAACTCTTTTACCAGCGGACACATTTTGATGGCCTCCGGCCTGGTTCCAAAAACTACCATTACCTTTTTCATTCCGTCTCCAATTCTTCCAGTTCTTTCTCGGACTCCAGCATCCGCTCCAAAAGACTTTCCTGCTGTGCTTCCTCTTCTTCCAGCCGCCCCTGCAGTTCCATCAGTTTTTCGTAATCCGTCCCCAGAACAGGATCCGCAAGCTGCATTTTTAACTGCGCCGCCCTTTCCTCACTTTCTCCAAGAAGGGTTTCATACTTTTCCAGCTGCCTGATCAGACGGGATTTGACTTTTCCCGGATTATAATACGTCTTTTTATCAAAAACATCCTCTATGGTAGGCGCGGCCTGTCTTGCAGGGGCCTCACTGCCCCCGGGCAGATTCGCAAATTTTTCTTTTTCGTGCAAATACTCCTCGTACCCGCAAAAATACTGCCGCACCTGCGTTTCCCCAAACTCCAGAATTCCCGTGGCGATCTGCCGGATAAAATACCGGTCATGGGACACAAACAAAACCGTACCCCCAAAATTTACCAGCATTTTCTCCAGGGCTTCCTTTCCCAATATATCCATGTGATTGGTCGGTTCGTCCAAAATCAACAGGTTCGGCCGGGTCTGGAACATTTTGCACAGGGCAAGCCGTACCTTTTCCCCGCCGGAAAGCTGCCCCATTTCTTTTTCCACCTCCTGCTGTGAAAACAAAAAGCTTCCCAGCGCGCTTCTCACCTCTTCCCGCAGAAGCTTCGGATAGGCTTCCCAGAAATTGTCCAGCACGGTCTGTTTGGGGTCGGCATCGTTCACCACTGCCCGCTGCTGGTCAAAATACCCCCATTCCACATTTGGTCCGACGGTGAACGAACCGCCAAGTCCGCTGATTTCTCCGGTCAGTGTCTTTAACAGGGTGGATTTTCCTTTCCCGTTTTCCCCAAGGATCGCCAGGCGCTCCCCTTTTTTTAATTGGAAAGAAACCTGACTGAGCTCGTGGTCATAACCGATTTTTAAATTTTTCACGGTCAGCACATCCGTATAACTTTCTATGCGCGGCCGGAACATCGCGTGGAACGTGCGCGTGTCGAAACGTCTGGGTTTCTCAATCTTTACCATGTGTTCAATGGCCATGCGCTTGGAACGGGTAGCCGCCACCTTGGTGGGCGTATTTTTCCATTTCTCAATCCATTCCGTCAGGCGGGCGATCTCCTTTTGCTGCTCTTCATAGTCCTTCTCCTGCTTGGCAAGGTCTTCCTCCTTGCGCTTTATAAAGGCCGTATAATTGCCCGGATACCGCTTGATCCGGTGGTATTCGATTTCGTATGTCACGTCAATCACCCGGTCCAGAAACATCCGGTCATGGGACACAATAACCACCGCCCGGTCATATTCTTTTAAATAATTCTCCAGCCATTCGATGGTAGGTAAATCCAAATGGTTGGTGGGCTCGTCCAACAGCATAATGTCCGGCCGGCTCAGTAAGAGCCGGATAAACGCCACCTTTGTCTGCTGCCCGCCCGAGAAACTCCCGATGGGACGTTTTAAGTCCTCCAGCAAAAACCCGAATTTCTGGAACATGATTTCCATGTCCTGCCGCCAGCTATAACCGCGCAGCGCTTCCATCCGGTTCTGCAGTTCGTGGTATTCCCCCAAAACCTTTGGATCGTCCGCCCCCTTATGCATCTGCGCTTCCAATTCCGTCATCCGCGCCATGCAGGTAAAAACCGGGACGAAAGCTTTTTGTATTTCCTCCTCCACCGTAGCCTGCCCGTCCTCGAAGCTGACCTGACGCAGAAAACCGATCCGCTGTCTGCCCGCCATTGTAATGCCGCATTCCTCGTCGCTGTCCAAATTGCTCATCTCTATGTCGCCGGCAATCAGCTTTAACAGCGTGGTTTTTCCGCAGCCGTTGCGGCCCACCACGGCTATTTTCTCGCTGTTGCGGATTTCAAAATTTACATCCTCCAATATGGTATCCGCCGCATATTGCACCAGCGCATGCCTGATTTGATATCTCATGATCCTTCCCCTTATACTCTGTCTGTCAAACCGCCCTTTCGGCCTGCCAGAGCGTATCTGAAAAATGCCCCCGCCAAATATCACACAAAGCGGGACGTGCTGCCGGCGGGAATGATTTTCCAAACACACTCCAGGTTTTGGCTTTTACCGCCTTCCCCGTTCTTCCCAGTATAACGGGTTATCGCCAACATTACAACCACAAATTCCCGTTCTGCACGGAAATCAGGTTTTCCGTGCGTTGCAGGCGGAGGACATTCGTGGTAAAATAGGCTTAACAGAGGTTGAAAAACCATATGCGACAGTTTTTCAACCGTGAATTTACGCCCGCTAAAGCGGGCA
>DERU01000071.1:15641-17346 GCA_002361095.1 Lachnospiraceae bacterium UBA3332 | reverse complement strand
TGAGGTGCCTGTCTACTCGACTGCTGGTCAATTATGTGCAGAATGATGTGATCTATGCGCTGGACGAGTATATTGAGAAATACCCGGATTTGAAAAATGCTTTTACGCCTGAGGAATGGGCGACGGTTACTTTCGATGGAAAAATATATGCGATACCCGAGACGAATACCAACGATGTAGAGTGGGGATTTGCCATCCGCAAAGACTGGCTGGACGTTTTGGGAGAGGAAATGCCGCAGACGCCGGAGGATTTTTACCGGGTGTTAAAACGGTTTAAGGAGGAAGATCCGGGAAATATAGGGAAGGAGAACGTGATTCCCCTGACCATGGAAAGCGCCGTGAAGTTTAACGGGCTGTCCCAGGCGTTTGGTCTGGCGGACAGCGTGGACGGCTTTGTGGAGAAGGACGGTAAGCTGGTAGCCTGTATGGAGCAGCCGGGGGCAAAGGAATTTGTCACCTACTTAAACAGGCTGTACAGCGAAGGACTTCTTGACGCGGATTATCCTTCCAATAAGAACGAGACCATGGCAGCGAAGGTGGCGTCCGGTCAGGCGGGGGCCTGCAGGATGACGCCCTGGGAATCCGCAACGCTGCGTTCCTTAAAGGAAACCTGTCCGGATGCCGAACTGGTATTTCTGGAACCTTTTGCAGGGGAGGACGGGAAACGTGCCATTGCCAACAGAAGCGGATTGAAGAGTTTCCTGATCGTGCCCAAGTCCTCCGGCAAGGTGGAAGAGGTGGTCAAGTACTGTAACGACTTTTTGGCGGAAGAAAATTATGAAAAGCTGATTGTGGGCGAGGAAGGCGTAAGTTTTACGATTGAAGACGGGAAATACATGCCCATCCTGCCGGAGTTTGACAAGTTCAATAAGGGACGCTGGTTCTATCCCACGAACGTAACGGAAAGATATACGGTTTTGTTCAGCGCGCGCGCCCATAAGGAGGAGGAGATGGGACAGCTTTGGGATGACATCAACGCCAAATGCGGGCCGTACAGCTATGATCCCATACTGAACTATGCGCCGGCCATGGACAGTGAGATTGAGGGCTTTAAGCAAAGCCTGAACGAATGGACCAAGGAAAAGATTATCAAAATGATCATCGACGAAAAGGAACTGGAAAATTTTGACCAGTACGTGGCGGAATGGAAAGAAAAGGGCGGAGACCGCCTGACGGAAGCCTATAACAATTGGTATCAAAACCGATAGGATTTTTTTGGGAAAACGGAGCTGTGCATACGGCTCTGTTTTCCGCGTTTTTCGTGTGAAAGGAGGGGACTTTGCATATTTTAATTGTGGAGGATGAAAAGAATACCAGAGTCGCCCTGGCGGAATGCATCCGGGGGTTTGGGTTTGCCTTCGATAAAATACTGGTGGCCGAAAACGGGAAACAGGCGGCAGAGATTTTTGAAAAGGAACGTCCGGAAATTATTGTGACGGATATCCGCATGCCGGGCGGAAGCGGAATCGAACTTGCCGAAAAAGTTTACGCGGCGGACAGGCAGACCGCGATTATCTTCCTGACCGCATATTCGGATCTGGGATTCATGAAAAAGGCCCTGCAGGTGGATGCCGTGGACTATATTTTAAAGCCTGTTTCACCCGATGAATTGAAAATGGCGTTGGGAAAAGCCATCGAGAATACCAACAGTTTTGCAAGAAAAAACACGGAACTGCTCAGGGGGCGCTTTTTCAGGGATCTGCTG
>DERU01000071.1:694-15380 GCA_002361095.1 Lachnospiraceae bacterium UBA3332 | reverse complement strand
GGCGCTTTTTCAGGGATCTGCTGCTGGACCGGAAGCGCTTTGCGCCCAGGGAGTTTGCGCGGATTTGCAGGGAACTGCGGCTTCCGGATGAAGAACTCTGGTATGGGATTATTGCGGTGGAAAAACTGCAAATCGAAATCTTAAATCCGGAAACCTATTGGACAGTGGAAAATCCCGAGTATGTTTCGCTGGATGTTACCCCTTTGGGCAGGCTGATACAAGATACGCTGGGACATTTTCCCTTCGTGTACAGCTTTGCGGTCAACCGGGGAAGGATTTTGAATATTTGCGGCGTTGCGAAAGAATCGCCGGACGACGTTTTGTACCAGGCTGCGGTACGGCTTGGGGACAGAATCTATGAGGAATGCTTTGAGAAAGCGACGGTGAAGGCAGGAAAGCTGAAACGGGAACTGGCCTATCTGCGGGACGACCCGCAGGAGTATGGCAGGGTCCGTCTCACCTGCGATATTCCGGTATTGCCGCAAAAAGCGGGCATAACGGAAAAAGACCGGTATATTGTGGAGTGCATTCAGCGTTATATTGCGGCAAATTACAGCGACACACAGTTAAAGATCAGCGATATCGCGGAAGAACTCTGTTATACGGACGCCTATCTTTGTATGGTATATAAAAAAGTGACGCAAAAGACGATCAATGATTACCTGAATATGTACCGCATTGAGAAAAGCAAATATATGCTGGAGGAGGGACGGCAAAAGCTGGCTAAAATTGCCGTGAGCGTAGGGTATAGCAATGAGAACTATTTTAGCAAGGTGTTTAAAAAATATCAGGGTATGTCGCCCAAAGAATATCAGACACGCAGTTATCGAAAAAGCAGGAAAAATGGGTAGCCGGCTGATTTGCCAGGTTTATACGCTGAATCTGCTGATTACGGCAGCGGCTACGGGGATGTTTGGGGCTTATATTTACTATAATACGTTCTCGCGTACCAGGGAGCAGCTTTTTGAAAATTCCAGAAGGAACCTGCAGGAAGTGGTGGGCGAAATGGAGTCGGTGTTCCGCAGGATTGAGACGCAGTGCGCGAGCCTGTCCATGAACGGGA
Organism: Lachnospiraceae bacterium UBA3332; assembly: GCA_002361095.1. GTDB lineage: Bacteria > Bacillota > Clostridia > Lachnospirales > Lachnospiraceae > Gallintestinimicrobium. Next base: position 14,317 of record DERU01000071.1, on the reverse strand, counting down.
CGTTCCGCAGCGGGATCGGAGGACTGCGCTATAAAGGTGCCGGGGAGATTTATGAGGATTACCTGAAACTGGACCGTCTTTGTGCGGAACTGGAAAATGTGGATGATCTCTATGATATTGCCATGGTGTTTGAGGCACCCCACAGGATGATGAATAACAGGGACCGGTTTTACTATGATAATATGGGGATTGGCGACCGGGTTTCGGGAAGAAGCAGCTTTTGGCTTTGGAACCACGACGGATTGAAGGGAATGCCCTTGTATGGTATGCGGATCCGCGCAGAGGGGGAAAATATGTATCTGCTGTTTGGCGTGCGGGAACGGGTATACCAGGAATGGCTGAACCGGCTGCGGCTCTACGGGGAAGGGGATTCTTTTATCGGTACGGCAGACAAAGGGACCGCAGACGATGCGTGGAAAAAGGAGATTTTCGGCAGGATTGCCGGCAGCAGCACCCAAAAGGGTGATTTTATACTAAACTATGGGGAAGAAAAATATTTTGTCTTGTACGGATGCGCGGGAGGCGGGCCGTTTTTTGCGGTTTCCGCTTTTCCCACATCCACAATTGAACGCAGTGCGGAGGATTCGGTCAAGGGGATGTTTTTTATCCTTGTGCCGATCTTTTTGCTGGTACTTTTGGCTTCCTACGCCGCTTCTTTGTATCTGACCCGCCACTTGCGCAGGCTGTCTGCGGAGATGAACCGGATGTATCCAACGGGAGACGGACGGGAGATCAGGAAGAAAGGATGGGATGAAATCGCTGTACTGGAGCAGTCTTTCCGGGAAATGCAAAAGCGCATGAACCGGGCCATGGAGGAGGTGCGGGAGGCGGAAAAGAAGCAGAGGTTCGCACAGCTAAACCTTTTGCAGGGACAGATTAATCCGCATTTTTTATATAATACCCTGGACAGCATCAACTGGCTGGCCATCAAAACCGGGACGCCCAAGATCAGTTTTATCGTGAAAAACATGTCGGATTATTTCCGTATGGGATTGAACGCAGGCAGACAGCTTTCCACACTGCAGCAGGAAATATGCCATATTATGTCTTATTTCAATATTCAGAAGTTCCGTTTCGAGGACAAAATCCATCTTTATATTGATGTCCCCAAAGAAATGATGGAAATGCAGATGATTGTGCTGACCCTGCAGCCGGCGGTGGAAAACGCGATTTTGCACGGTATCTTGTCGGAGGAGGGCAGGGAAGGAAAAATTACGATCAGCGCCGAGACGGTAGAGGAAACTGCCTTTATCTATGTGGCGGATAACGGAGTCGGCATGGAAGAGGAGGAGGTGGCGCGGCTTAACCGCAGGATTAAACGGGGGGAAAACGGGGAATCCGGTCCGTCCGGATACGGATTGTATAATGTGAACCAAAGAATCCGGTACTTTTTCGGCGACAAGTACGGGCTGGATATCATCAGCAAAAAGGGGGAGGGGACAACCTGTATTCTGACCCTTCCGGTGCATGTTTCCCTTTCGGAGGAGGATGCCTGAGGGTTTGGATAAGGTTTGACCAGGGGAATTTTCTCCTGGTCATAGTTATGTTGGGATTTTGAATGTGCGGCAGTTCCTTTACAATTGGCGTAAGATGGGATAACATACACAAAAAGGGGGACTGCGTGGATGAAGACTAGAAAAAAGCGTTTGGGGCATGGGAAGATTTCTTCCCTGCACAAGTATTTGGTGGCAGGCTGGGCGGTGACGTCCGGGCTGCTGTTATCTGTCTTTTTGGTTTATGGCGTTTATTCTATTTTGCAGGCGACGGGGGAACTGGAAAAGAGCAACCGTATTGTGGCGAGTCATTATGCCCAGCAGCTGAATAAGGATATTGATTCCATGAAAGGATATGTGGATCGGACGTACAGCGAAAATGTACAGTTCCAGACGTTGAAGCGTCCGTATCTGCCGGAATCCGAGTGGTTCAGTTCGGCCTATTACTTGGCCAACAGCCTGGAAGGAAAGGCGGGCACCATCGATTATTTTGGAGGCGTTTTCTTTTATGACGCGCAGAAGGGCACCCTGCGCAGCCGGTACAGCGAGTTTGCCCATAACGGCGACAATTACCGCTTAAACCTGTGCCTGAAGGAGTATCTGGAACGGATTCGGGATGCGGTGTACCATGAAGGTTTTTTGGAATATGAGGGGGAAACCTATCTGGTTTATATGAAGGGAATCCGGCAAAAGCTGGTAGGCTTTGTGCTGAACCTGAACGGGTATTTTTCGAGGGAAAACGGGTTGGAACTTATTTTTTATCAGGATGCAGCCGTACTGGAGACGGTGGGCTTAGGACTGACGGAAACCCAGGCGCAGGGGTTTGCGGCGTCCGAGGGAAAACAGGAAGCGGCGAGGGGACTGGGTTATATTGCGGCCATAGAGCCGATCGGGTTTTCCCGCATGCATTTGGCGGTGCTGCAGCAGGCGGAAGGCATCCGGGATTTAATGGGAAGCTGGGAATTTCGGCTGTTGTTCATTTTAATTCCGCTGATTTTGGTGGGAACGGTTTCCAAGGTCTGGCAGCTTTTTAACCACACACTCATCTGGCCTGTGGAGCATTTGGCATACCGGCTGGACAATATGCGGGAAAACGGGGAAGCAAAAGCATTTGCGGAAACGGAAAGGACAAAGATCCGGGAACTGCTGGAGATTAACGGCAGGCTGGATGAAATTGTGGAGGAAATGCAGCGTATGCAGCGGGAAAAATATAAAAAGGAGATGGAGGCCAACGCCGCAAAGCTGCAGTATTATCAACTGCAGGTAAATCCGCACTTTTTTATCAACTGCCTCAATCTTGTGGATTCCCTTTTGTCGGAGAAAAATGTGGATACGGTGCGCCAAATGATTCGTTGGCTATCGGAGCATTTCCGTTATGTGTTCCGCAGCCAGGAAAGCTTTGTGACGATACGGGAAGAACTCAAGGAAGTGGAGGCATACTGCAATATCTATATGGTACGGGGAGGAATGCCGATTTTGGTCCGTAAGGACGTGGAAGAAAGCCTGCAGGAGTGTGGCGTGCCGATTTTGGCAATCCAGACGTTTGTGGAAAATTCCGTCAAATATGCCCGCAGACAGGGACAGATCCTGGCTGTGGAAGTGGCGGCCAAGGAAATAGAGCGGGAGGACGGCGCGTATGTCAGCATCCGGGTTTCGGATAACGGAGCGGGATATCCGGAGGAAAAGCTTGAGGAGCTTAACGCCCCGGTGACGCAGTTCTGTTATCATTCCCGTCATGTGGGAATTGACAATATCAAGTACAGGATTTACCTGATGTATAAAGGGCAGGCGCAGATTTTTTTCTATAACGGGCCGTCCGGCGGGGCGGTGGCGGAACTGCTGCTTCCCCGTGCGCTGCGGTGAGGAGGATACAGCTTTTTTAGCCGCTGCCCAAAATCAGAAAATGCGGCAGTACCCGTCAGATTTTGCATATTTTTTCCTACCGCATTTGGTTACAATACCAGTATCAGCAGCCGGCGGAATTGTTTTTAAGAATGTTCCAAGGCGGATCAGCAAAGGAGGAAACGATATGAAAAAGAAGTGGACTGCGTTGTTTTTGACGGCAGCAATGGTCATTTCTGCGGCAGCCTGTGGGAAAGATTCCGGCAGCACAGGCAATGCGGGAAACGGTGCGGCGGCAAATACGGCGGCGGACAGCGAAAAGCAGGAGACTGATGAAGGCAAAGAAGAAGCGGACAAGCAGGAGGCTGCATCCGGATTTGTGGCGGCCAAGGATCCGGCGGAATGGCCGGTGGTTTCCATTATGTATCCGGCTCCCAGTGAATTCCCTGCGGAGGCCAGTGTGGAGAACGCATTGAATGAATATCTGGTTTCCATTAACGCCGGTGTAAAGGCAGATATTGTACAGATGAGTATCGGGGACCTTTCCACCCAGCTGACACTGGCGCTCAGTGACAATACGAACCCGCTGGATTTGTTTTGCTGGAGGTTTTATTCCACATTGGACGGCTGTGTGAAAAATGAGCAGTGCATTTCCCTGGAACCGTATTTGGAAGAATATGCGGATATGTGGGAAATGTTTCCGGAAAGGGTACTGATGACGCAGCAGATTGACGGTGTGCAGTATGCGGTTCCTTCCGTGGATAGTTACGCCACCTACGAGGTATATATGCTGCGAAAGGAGATTGCCGAGGAGTTGGGGATTGCGGACCGGGACGGCGAGGAAATCACGCTGGAGGAAATGACACAGATCATGAAGGATGCCAAAGCCATCCACCCGGAGTATGCGTATATGATCAATACCAACGACGATCCGGTGCAGGGGCTGGACAGCCTGGGCAATTCCAATTGGCTTGGCGTGCTGCTGAACCGGGGCGTCGGAACGACGGAGATCGTCAACTATTATGAAACGGACGAATTCAGGGATTTCTGCTATTTGATGAAGGAATGGAACGAAGCGGGCCTTTTATGTGACGATCCGCTGAATAATTCCATGACCATTGAACAGTATAACAATGATGTGGCGGCAGGCTGCTATGTGGGCGGTTACAGTGCGGATTACATTAAGGCTTTGGTTTCCTATACTTATGATAATGTGCAGTTTAAGCTGACGGATCTGGTGGGTACCAGCGCGTCGGTGCTGGGCGGCTGGATGATCTCCTCCGTCTGCAAAAACCCCGATGCGGCGATGAAGCTTTTATATCTGATGACTACCGACGAAAACGTGGCACGCTATATCATTCTGGGTGTGGAGGGTGAAACCTATACCGTGGATGAGGAGGGAATTGCCAGATATCCGGAGGGTGTCGATTCCAAAACTTCCACATGGAACCTGACTTTTCCCTGGTATTGGCCGAACCAGTGTTTGAGCCTGCCTTTGGAGACCGATTTTACGGCTTACTACACGGACATGCTGGATGCCCCCAATCATGCCCAATTTTCCAGTGCAATGGGCTTTATCTTTGACAGCACCAACGTATACGACCAGATGGCGGCGTGCGCCACGGTGGTGGCGGAATACAGACCGGCCCTGCTGTACGGCCTGGTGGACGTGGACGAGTATTTGGAGAAATTTAACCAGGAACTTAAGGATGCCGGAATTGACGAGATCATTGCGGAAGAGCAAAAGCAGTTTGACGCGTTTTTGGAGACACTGCAGGAATAATTCCAAAAGGGAGTTTTCCGGGGAAGGCTTTTGGGGAGAAAGACGGCTTGTGTACAAAATGCCGGCTGTGATTTCACAGCCGGCATTTTGGAAAAAGGGCTGCCGCACGCAGGCAGGCCCAAAACCATACGCCAAAGTCTCTCAGCCATACGTTTACGCCCGCAAAAGCGGGCAGAGGGGTTATCATGCAAAAAGCGAAAAGGACACGAAAAAATCCCGGAACCAAAAAGCAGACCGCAAAAAAGCTGCGCAAATATATGCCGCTGTATCTGCTGTCCCTTCCGGGTTTTATATATTTGATCATAAACAATTATCTGCCCATGGGCGGCCTGATTTTAGCGTTTAAGAAGTACAGCTTTGCCAAGGGGATTATCGAGAGTCCCTGGAACGGAATACAGAATTTCACCTTTCTGTTTGGATCCAAATGGGCAAAGATCATGTTCCGCAACACCATTTGCTATAATCTGGTATTTCTGGTTTTGGGAACGTCGTTTGCGATTTTTGTGGCAATTTTGCTGAGTGTGATCGGGCATAAGCTGGCAAAACAGACTTACCAGACCCTGATTTTAATTCCCCATCTGGTCAGTACCGTTTTAATCGGGTATCTGGTGTTCGCGTTTCTCTCGGAAAAAAATGGCTTTATCAACAACGGTATTTTGATGCCCATTGGTGCAAAGCCGGTCAGCTGGTATACGCAAGCGGGCTACTGGCCGGTGATTTTGGTGATCGTACAGCTGTGGCGCAGCTTCGGTTTCCAGAGCATCGTCTACTTTGCCACCATCATTGGGTTTGACAAGACATATTATGAAGCGGCAGTGATGGACGGCGCTTCCGTCGGACAACAGATTTTTCGCATTACGCTGCCGCTTTTAAAGCCTACGGTCATTATTCTGATCATTATGGCGTTGGGAAGAATGTTTGCTTCGGACTTTGGCCTGTTTTATCAGGTGCCGCAAAACAGCGGACTGCTCTATTCCGTTACCACCACGATCGATACCTTTGTCTACCGCACGCTGATGCAGGATCATGATGTGGGAAGGTCGCTTGCGGCAGGATTTTTACAGTCGATTTTGGGCTTTGTGGTGGTGATGATAACGAACGCCGTGGTGCGCAAAGTGGATAACGAAAGCGCGTTGTTTTAGGCGGGGAAGGGGGAAGTTACGTATGGTCTGTACCAAAAAAGGTTTTCGTGTTTTTGCAAACGCGGTTATGGTGACGCTTGCAATGTGTTGCGTACTGCCTTTCATCCTGCTGATTTCATCCTCCGTGACGGATGAGGCCACCCTGATGAAAAACGGTTATGCGTTTATACCGGAGACGGTTAATTTCATGGCCTATCAATATCTGTTCCAGTCTTTCGGCGGAATTTTAAGGGCTTATGGCATGACGGTGTTTGTGACGGCGATCGGCGCGTTCCTGAATGTGTCCATGACAATGTTTATGGCGTATCTGCTTTCCAAGCGGGATTTGCCGGGCAGGAGTTTTATTTCCTTTTTCATCTTTTTTACCATGCTGTTTTCCGGCGGTATGGTGCCCAGTTACATTGTCTGGAGCCAGTATATGCATGTGGGGGATTCCGTTTTTGCCCTGATTTGTCCCAATCTTTTGCTGGGCGGTTATAATGTGATACTTATGCGCACGTATTTTACCACGAATGTGCCGCAGGAGATTTTGGAGGCGGCGGAGATGGATTCCTGCAGCGAGATCGGGAAGCTGTTTCATATTTCCATTCCGCTTTCCAAACCGATGATTTCCACGGTTGCGCTGTTTTCCGCGCTGGCTTACTGGAACGACTGGATCAATGGCATTTATTATCTGACCAGAAGAAAGGATTTGTATACGATACAAAACGTGCTGAACAGTATGATGAACAATGTGCAGTTTTTGAAAGAAAATACACTGGATGCGGCGAGTGCCCAGATTGTGAATCAGATCCCTACGCAGGGTGTGCGTATGGCAATCGCGGTAATTTCGGTGCTGCCCATTCTCGTGATTTATCCCTTCTTCCAAAAGGCCTTCATCAAGGGAATTGTGATCGGGGGCGTGAAAGGATAATATTACGGTGAAGAACCCGGCCCAAACGTGCAGCCGGTTTTCCTGCGCGGCGGTCATGTGGGTTTGGAAAATAAGGAGTATATAAATGGCGAAATTATATGTGGATACAAAAAAACGGCGCTTTGCCACGCGGCCTTCCCTGTACGGACTCTTTTTTGAGGACATCAACCGGGCGGGGGACGGCGGACTCTATCCGGAACTATTGCGGAACCGCAGCTTTGAGGACAGCCTGTATCCTGCGGATCTGTTTCCCAGGGGGGATGATCTGGTCAACGAGGGCGGCTGGGAGTTTAGCTGGCAGAAGGGGGAAGGGCCGGCGCGTTGGAAAAAAGGACTGGAACCCACTGATATTCCGGCGTGGTACGGTGATAATGCAAAGCTTTCGCTGATAACAGGGCAGACTTTGCACAAAAACCGCAGGGCCGCGCTGGCGATGGAATTTTTGCCGGGCGGGACGGTTTACAACATCGGCTACTGCGGCGTGCCCGTCCGGAAGGGTGAAATTTACCGCCTGCTTTTTTTCGCAAAGGTACATGAGCGCGTGGAGTTGGAGGTATCCATACGTTCGGAAAAAGAATACATTGCCTGCAAAACGGTTCGGCTGCAGGGCAGCGGATTTGTGCGTTATGAACTGTCGTTTGCGGCCGACAGGACCGATGGGAAGGCGCGGTTTTGCCTGTCGGTAAAGGAGGGCGGGCAGATGGTTTTGGGATATATTTCCCTGATGCCTGCGGACACCTACTGCGGGCACGGCCTGCGAAGGGACTTGTGTCAAAAGCTGGAGGATTTGCATCCCGCGTTTCTGCGCTTTCCGGGCGGCTGTATCGTGGAAGGTTTTTCCAGGTCCACGGTGACACGGTTTCGGAATATGGTGGGACCGGTCTGGGAACGTCCTACGCTGCTGGATTTGTGGGGTTATAACGCTACCCAGGGGCTGGGTTTTCACGAGTATTTGCAGCTTTGCGAGGATCTTGGCGCGGATGCGCTTTACGTGTGCAACTGCGGCATGACCTGTCAGGTGCGTGCCGGTGTCCTGATGGACGATGGGGTAATGGAGGAACTTTTGGAAGACACGCTGTGCGCGTTGGAGTATGCGCTGGGAGGAGCGGATACGGTATGGGGTTTTCTGCGTGCTTCCATGGGACATCCGGAGCCTTTTCGATTGCGTTATCTGGAAATCGGCAACGAAAATAACGGGCCGGAGTATGAAGCCCGCTATGCGCGTTTCCGGAACAGAATTTTGGAAAAATATCCGGATTTGATTATCGTGGCCAACACCCATGTGGAAAAATCCGGGCTGCCGCTGGATATCGCGGACGAACATTTTTATGACAGGGCGGAGTGGTTTGCCGAAAATACCCGGTATTATGACGGCTATGACCGGAAAGGCCCCGGGATCTTCGTGGGGGAATTTGCGGTGGTAGCGGGGGCGATCCGCACCCTCTATGCCGCAGTGGCCGAAGCGATGTTCATGGTAGGTATGGAACGCAACCAGGATATTGTGCGGCTTGCAGCTTATGCGCCGCTGTTTGAGAACGTCCATTATGCCGCGTGGGAGCCGAATCTGATTGCCTTTGACGGACTGGACAGCTATGGGATTCCGTCTTATTATGTGTGGCGTCTGTTCGGACAAAACCGGGGGGATTATGTGCTGGAAAGCAGGCAGGAATGCGGCAGTATTTATGCGCCTTATTTAAAAGGCGGCCCCTGCCTGGCTGGCGCTGTCGGCATGAAGTATAGGAATGCGCGCTGGAAGGGGCAGGAGGCGGCCGCCAAACGTTTCCTGTTCGGCAGCGTGGAAGAGCGCGGCAGCGGAATTTTTTGTACGATTGCATCAGGGGATTCGTCGGAGGAACAGCGGGCGAAGCGGTTTGAAATGGAAGGCACTGTGCTGATTACCATGGGGGACGATTTGACTTCGCGGGAGGGCGCTTTTGAGATCGAACTGTTTGCCGAGGAGGGAAAGGAGTTGGGCATCGGGATGTTTGCATCCCCCTACGGTGAAGCGAGGAACAGCGAGGACAGCCCGTGGAATTTGTTTTCCGTGCAGCCCCTGCGCTGGACGATAAAAGACGGAATCAGCAGACTGCAGGCGGGGGTGGGCTTCCGCAAATACAGTCTTGCAAAACCGGTGAAAGTGGAACTGGAGACGGGATGCTATCATCATTTTTGTATGGAATCGGACGGCAGGCGGCTGTATTGCAGGATCGACGGCAGGGAAGTCATGCAGGCAGAACTGCCCCACTATGAAGAAATCCAGACGGTTGCGCTGGAGGGGGAAAAGGAGATCCTGTTGAAGGTGGTGAATCTTGCGGAGGAAGAAAGGGCGCTGGAAATTATTTTGGACTGCCCGGTAGAGCCGCTCTACAAGGCGGGAGTCATTGCCGGGAAAGCGTCTGACAAAAACAGTCTTGCGGATCCGGAGGCGGTGACGGAGCATTGGACCATACATAGCGGAGCGGCACGGGAATTTACATACCGTGCCCCGGCCTGTTCGGTCAGTGTGCTGCGTATCGGGAAAGGGGAATGAACTGTATGGGCGATTATTGTGTGCATGATACATTATATGCGGAGAACGGAGGTTTTCTTCCCAGGGAGGGAGGATACAGCAATATTTTGCTGAAAAAGAGGTATTCCGGTATGGTTTGCTGTCCGGGGGACGGACAGCGCCGGCCGGGGGCCATGTATCCGCGCTGTATCAGTCTTTCCCATAACGGGGAAAAGAACGGAACGCTTCTTGCGGCCATGGAGTGGTATAACAGGGAAAATCCCATGTTTCCGGTTTATGAGAGCACGGATGAGGGGAGAAGCTGGCATTTTTTGAGCAGTCTTGCCAACGGGGGGACAAAAGAGGGGATTCGGTTCCAGCCCCACCTGTTTGAACTTCCCTGTGATATGGGAAAACTCCGGGAGGGAACCGTTCTGTGCGCCGGGAACATCATTCCGGGGGATTTCTCTTCCACGGCGCTTTGGCTGTATAAGAGTGAGGATGCCGGGAAAAGCTGGGAGTTTGTCAGTGAAATTTTGCAGGGCGGCAGGGCAGAGCCGGATTCCGGGAGGGGAAAGCCGGTATGGGAGCCTTTTTTGCTGCAGTCGCCCGATCAAAAGCTATATTGTTATTACTCGGATGAACGTTACAAGGAAAAGGGATATAACCAGCTGCTGGCCCATAAGGTTTCGGAGGATGGCGGTTATACCTGGGGGGAGGAAAAAATCGACGTGGCCTTTGCGGACGGAAAGCTGCGCCCCGGCATGCCGGTGGTGGCATATCTGCCGGACGGCCGGTTTATCATGGTCTATGAGATGGTCAACCAGGACCGGATTCCCGTTTATTTCCGGATCTCGGATTCCATGGATGACTGGGGCAGCCCTGATTTTATGGGAAATCCCGTGATAGCGGCAGACGGCAGCTATCCCACGGGAACGCCTTATGTGCTTTGGATTCCCAAAGGCGGGAAAAAGGGAACGCTGCTGGTGTCCGGCAGGGGATATTCCCATATTTTTGCCAATTCCTGTCTGGGGGAAGGATTCTGGGAAAAGATGGATGCGCTGACAGATGTGGATAATACTTATAATTTTACCGGGTACAGCCAGTGCATGATCGCCCTGCGGGGAGGAAGCCGTGTCCTGAACCTTTGCCCGCGCCATATCTCGCCTGAGCAGGCGCTGATCGAAGCCGTGGTAGCGGATGTCTATGAGCGGGCGTAAGGGGGCGGGAATTTGGGGATCTTTGTTAAAGATAAAACATTTTACAAACAGGCGGTGGCGATTGCGGTTCCCATATCGCTGCAGAGTATGATTACCATCGGCGTCAACCTGATGGATAATGTTATGGTAGGTTCCTTTGGGGAGGCGGTTTTGTCCGGAACCTCTTTGGCGAACCAGTTTATCGGTATTTATCACATTTGCTGTATGGGCATCGGTATGGGGGCCAGTGTGATGACGGCCCGGTTTTGGGGCATGGAGGATATAGAGGCACTTAAAAAAACGGTTACGCTGATGCTGCGGTTTTGTATGGGGTTAGCGGTATTGTTCATGCTGCTTTCGGTTTTTCTGCCGGCCAGGCTGATGCGGATTTATACGCCGGACGGTACCGTGATCGCACAGGGGATTTTATATTACCGTTGGATTTGGCCCTGTTTCATCTTACAGGGGATGTCGCTGACCTGTACCATTGTCCTGCGCAGCGTAGGACAGGTGCGGCTGCCGCTTTACAGTTCCGTTGGCGCTTTTTTTGTCAATGTTTTTTGTAATTACGTTTTTATTTTCGGGAAACTGGGCGCCCCCAGAATGGAAATCCAGGGGGCGGCGCTGGGGACGCTGATTGCGCGTGCGTTTGAGTTTGCCGTGATCTGTGGATACTTTTTCCTCAAAGACGACAAAATCGGATACCGGATACATACCCTTGGGATGCGCTGTGGGGAATTGGCCGGGGAATATATCCGTGTGGGCGTTCCGGTATTTGTCTCGGATGCGCTTTTGGCCTTTGGCAGTTCTGCGGTGGCGATGGTTATGGGCAGAATCGGCAGGGAATTTGTGTCGGCCAATTCCATCACCTTTGTCACCCAGCAGCTGAGTACGGTAATGATTCAGGGCGTTTGTCAGGCAGGCTGTATTGTGACGGGGCATACGCTGGGACGGGGGACAGAAAAAAGGCGCAGGAACAGGCATGGACTTTTTTGGCGCTGGGTGTCTGTATCGGCGTTTCGGCCAGCGGAATCATCCTTTTCATCAGCGAGACAGTCATCGGCTTTTATAATATCACGGAACAGACAAGGGAAATTGCACGGCAGCTGATGCGGGCAATCTCCATAATCGTTGTATTCCAGGCCACCAATAGTATCATGATGAAAGGGGTACTGCGGGGCGGCGGCGATACCCGGTTTTTGATGGTGGCGGATATTCTGTTTTTGTGGCTGGTATCCGTTCCGTTGGGGGCGTACGCCGGACTGGTATGGAATTTGTCGGCATTTTGGATTTACTTTTTCTTAAAAATGGATCAGGTGATCAAAGCTTTTTGGTGCGTATTGCGCTTAAAAAGCGGAAAATGGATGAAGGGCATCAGCGGTTCCGGGGCAGGGCGCGCAGGCGGGCGGACATAAAGGAAAGCGTTTTTCCCGCAGTCTGCGCGGCAAAAGCACAGACCTGTCGGAACGGTTACATTTTTGGATGCGAAAGAAGAAAGGATGGTAGGATATGCTTAGGACAGTGAAAACGCAAAACGGTATGGTACAGGGACTGGTGGGAAAGGATCCAAGAATTACGGTATTTCGCGGCGTGCCTTATGCGAAGCCGCCGGTGGGGGAACTGCGCTGGAAGGCTCCCCAGCCCGCAGAAAGCTGGGAGGGTGTGCGAAAATGTTATGAATATGGCGATATGCCTATGATGCGCGTGCATCCCGGTACGGATGACAGCTTTTATAAGAGGGAACTGCATCCCGTATCGGCCGATTTTGGCATGAGCGAGGATTGTCTTTATCTGAATATTTTTTCCCCCGCCGAGCGGGAGGACGAAAAGCTGCCGGTGTTTTGTTATATTCATGGCGGCGGCCTGCAGGACGGTTATAATTATGAAGTGGAATTTGACGGGGAACGCGTGGCGCGCCGCGGCGTGATTGTGGTCATGATCGGATACCGGCTGGGGCTGTTCGGCTTTCTGGCGCATCCGGAAATTACGGCGGAGACGCCGGAGGGGGGCGTGGTCTCCAACTTTGGCATGCAGGATCAGTCCATGGCGCTGCATTGGGTGGCGGGAAACATTTCTAATTTTGGAGGCGATCCTTCCCGGATTGTGATCTGCGGGCAAAGTGCCGGGGCGGGCAGCGTACAGGACCAGCTTTGCAGTCCTATGAATGAGGGAATCATTGCGGGCGCGATCTGCCAGTCGGCGGTTTCCTTTGCCTTTGGCGACGAGAAAGCCTTTATGGGACACGATATGACGCTGGAGCAGGCGCAGGCCCACGGGGCGGATTTCTTTCAAAAAGTGGGAATCCAAAGTTTGGCGCAGGCGCGCGCGATGGATGCGGCCGAATTGATGCGGCTGGTGGACAGCGTATCCCCCAAGGGAGCGATGTTCGGTCTTTCCTTCGGAACCTGTATCGACGGACAATTTATCAAAGAGCCGGTGGTATGCTCGTATTATAACGACAGGCTTCCCGATGTGCCGATGATGGTGGGCGTTTGTATGGGAGAGACGCAGGGGATGTTCGGAAGGGGAACGCTGACCTATGGGGACATTTTGAAAAAGGCCGAAGGGTATGGGGAGAAAAAAGATGCATTTTTGGAAGCCGTCCACGTGTCCAATGATGAAGAAGCGGCGGAACTGACCAAAACGGACGCTTTTAATATGTTTCTTGCCGCAAGCAGGGGTTTTTGCGAACTGCGCTCCGGCATGGGAAAGAAAGTGTATTACTATATCTTCGATCAGGATATTCCGGGGGATGACGCGGGT
>DERU01000071.1:0-379 GCA_002361095.1 Lachnospiraceae bacterium UBA3332 | reverse complement strand
TATTCCGGGGGATGACGCGGGTTCCTTCCACGGCTCCGACTTGTGGTTTATGTTCGACTCGCTGGGAAACAGCTGGAGACCTTTCGAGGGAAAACATTATGATTTGGCGCGTCAGGTGACTTCCTACTGGACGAATTTTGTCAAAACCGGGGATCCCAACGGCCTGGATTACAACGGGAATCCGCTGCCGGAGTGGAAAGCATACCGGGCGGAGGAGAAAAGCGTCATGAAATTCCTGGACACTTCGACGCCGGATGTGTTGGAGGAATGTCCGGTACTGGATTTCAGGCTGGCATTCGGAAAAGAAAAACTGACGGAGCGCTAAAACCGCACATTGGAGCGCTTTACCGACAGCCGCCAAGTCCGGCTGTCGGTGGAA
>DERU01000175.1:434-9161 GCA_002361095.1 Lachnospiraceae bacterium UBA3332 | reverse complement strand
AAACCATATGCGACAGTTTTTCAATCATGAATTTACGCCCGCTAAAGCGGGCAGAGGGGTTCATATGAAAAAAGAGAGACAGATGAATTTGGAACTGCTGCGCATTATCGCCATGATGATGGTGGTGGCAGCCCATCTGGTCAACCACGGCGGGATGGTGGATTTGGCCAGGCCGGGAAGCTTTTCTTATTATATAGTATGGATTTTGTTCGGAATTCCCTTTACCAGCATTACGGTTTATTTGCTGATCAGCAGTTATTTTCTGGTGGATGCCAGGTTTTCTTCCTGGAAGCTGGCAAAGATGGGGGGACAGGTTTTTTTCTATGCTTTTGGCATCACCGTTTTATTTTGGGTTTTCGGGGATGTGGAACATGAGATGAAAAATATGGTGTTTTCCGTATTGCCGATTGCATCGGATTTTTATTGGTTTGTTTCAATGTATGTGGGAATGTATTTGCTGTCGCCGGTAATGAATAAGCTGGTGCGTGCGCTCACCAGAAGGCAGCTGGCCTGTACGGCGTTTTTAAGTTTCATGTTGGTTTCCGTATGGCCGAACATTATTTATTTTTCTTCCGCCCTCAATACGGCGGGAGGGGTGAGCATCAGCTGGTTTTTGACCGTATACCTGGTGGGAGCCTATTTGAAGCTGTACTATAAACCTGACGGACATTTTGTAAAAAAGCTGGCTTTTGCATGTATTGCCCTCCTGCTGATTCCCTGCAGCCGTTTCGTGATAGAAGCGCTTTTGCAAACGCCGCTTGGGAAAATCAGTATTCTGGACGACCTGATGTGGGGATACAGTGTGTTTTTTACCTATAGTTCCATACTGGTCAGCGCTGCGTCCCTTCTTCTTTTTGTGGCTTTTTTGAATTTGTCCGTAAAACCGGGAAAGGTATCACGCTGGATCAACCGGATTGCGGGGGCGTCTTTTGGGGTGTATTTAATTCATGACCATCTGTATATCCGGGATACGCTTTGGGGCAGGATCGGGGGCGCTTCCTGGCTGGATAAGTGGTATTTGCTGCCCGCCTGTCTGGGAACGATTTTGGCGGTCTATGCAGGGTGTACGGTGATTGAACTGGGACGGCAGAAATTGTTTGTTTTTCTGGATCAGAATCCAAAGCTTCAGGCGGTTTTTTTGCGGCTTGACAAAAAGCTGGAGCGTATTTGGAAGGGGGAAGAGGGGACGGATGGGGGCAGCCATGAAAATGAAATATGAAGTGATCAAAAAAGAAGGCAGGGCCAAGCGTGCGGTGATGGAGACGGTTCACGGAACCATCCAAACGCCTGTCTTTATGAATGTGGGAACTGTGGCCGCCATCAAAGGGGCCGTGTCCACAGAGGATTTGGAACAGCTGGGGACACAGGTGGAATTATCCAACACGTACCATCTGCATGTGCGTCCGGGGGATGAGAAAATCAAGGCTTTTGGAGGGCTGCGCCGGTTTATGTCCTGGGAAAAGCCGGTTCTGACGGATTCCGGCGGTTTTCAGGTGTTTTCCCTTGCGGGACTGCGCAAGATCAGGGAGGAAGGCGTCACTTTCCGCTGCCATATCGACGGACACAGGATTTTTATGGGGCCGGAAGAGAGTATGCGGATCCAGTCAAATCTTGCCTCCACCATTGCGATGGCATTTGACGAATGCGCACCGGCAAAGGCGGACCGGCAGTATGTGGAGAATTCCGTCGCGCGGACCACGCGCTGGCTGGAACGGTGTCAAAAGGAGATGAACCGGCTGAACGGTTTGGAGGATACGATCAACAAAAAGCAGTTATTGTTCGGCATCAACCAAGGAGCGGTGTATGAGGATGTGCGGATCGGCCATGCCAAGCGGATCGCACAGATGGAACTGGACGGTTATGCGGTGGGAGGTCTGGCGGTGGGGGAAACCCATGAAGAGATGTACCATATTTTGGAGGTAACCGTTCCCCACCTTCCTGCGGACAAGCCTACTTACCTGATGGGGGTGGGAACGCCCGCCAATATTTTGGAGGCGGTGGAGAGGGGCGTGGATTTTTTTGACTGCGTTTATCCGACCAGAAACGGAAGGCATGGGCATTTATACACCAATTTCGGGAAAATCAATCTTTTTAATGCAAAGTATGAACTGGACGAAAGGCCGGTGGAACCGGGGTGTCCGTGCCCGGCGTGCAGGCGGTATTCCCGCGCTTATATCCGTCATCTGCTCAAGGCAAAGGAAATGCTGGGGATGCGTCTGTGTGTGCTGCATAACCTGTATTTTTACAACACGATGATGACGGAAATACGGGACGCCCTGGATCGGGGAGAATTTGCTTCCTATAAGAAGCGTAAGCTTGACGGAATGCAAAATACTGTGTTATGATAAAAGACAAACGTTAGTTTTGCAACCATTACCTTTGGAAAAGGAAAAGCAGGAGGAAGAAGTTTTATGAGAATGATCATGGCGCAGGCGGCGGAAGGCGCTCCGGGAGGTATGCTGCCGATTATCCTGATGTATGTGGTGATTTTCGGGGCGTTTTTTTATTTTGCCCTGTACCGCCCCCAGAAGAAGGAACAAAAAAAGATGAGTTCGATGCTTTCCACGCTGGAAATCGGGGACTGCATTCTGACAAACAGCGGGTTTTACGGAATTGTCATTGACATCACGGAAGACACCGTGATCGTGGAGTTTGGCAATAACAAAAACTGCCGGATTCCGATGCAGAAAAGCGCGATTGCCCAGGTGGAAAAAGCGGATTCGGACGCAAAATAAACCGGCATGCGTCATTCTTGGCGTCGCCGTGCGTGAAGGCTGTTTTTATGCGTTGGAAGCAGGGGTATTCTTGCGGGACGGATGTTTTTTTGCACATGTATATAGGGTATTATGGATTTTGCCAAAGCGCTGTTTCTTTCCGGGGCGTGTATGGGAAATGCCGTATAGGCCTGTTACCATGTGTAAGGAAGTGTCCGTCCCGTAAGGATACCCCTGTTTTACGGGGAATGCCGTACAGGACGGGCGTATCCGGTTTGATGAGGGTTTGACGCATGTATCAACGGGTGGAGGCGTATCTATATAAGGAAAAGTAACAGTTTGGCCCCAGCGGCAGCAGCTTAAGGCGGGAGGCAAAACTGTTACAAAGAAAAAATGCTGCGGCGGATAGGAGGCATAAAAATTGAAAGTGGCGGATATGCACTGCGATACGGTTGCAAAGCTGATAAAGCATCCGGAATGGTCTCTTTCGGAGAACGGATTACACATTAATTTGGATAAGATGCAGGCAGGGGATTATCTGTTGCAGAATTTTGCCCTGTTTGTATATACCAAAAGCGGGAGGGATCCTTTTGAGGAAGCGATGGAGATGGCGGATTGCTTCGAAATGCAGATGCGGCGTTTCCCGGAAAAGATCGGACAGGTAAAAAGTTTTGCCGATATTGAAAAAAACCGCGCCGTGGGAAAAATCAGCGCAATGCTGACGCTGGAAGAAGGTGCGGTTTGCAAGGGAAGCCTGGAGAATCTTCGGAAATTTTATGAACGGGGCGTGCGCATGATGACGCTGACCTGGAATTTTCCAAATGAAATCGGATATCCCAATATATTGGGAAAAGAGGGGGAAAAGCCGGATTTTACAAAGCCCCAGACCGAAAAAGGACTGACGGAGTTTGGAATTTGTGCGGTGGAGGAGATGCAGCGGATGGGAATGATCGTGGATGTGTCGCATCTTTCGGACGCCGGGTTTTGGGATGTGGCCCGCCATACGAAAAAACCTTTTGTGGCCAGCCATTCCAACGCCAGGGCGGTGTGTAATCAGGTACGCAACCTTACGGACGAGATGATCCGGACGCTGGGAGAAAGGGGAGGGGTGACCGGTTTAAATTTCTGCGCGGATTTTTTGGAGACGGCGCCTATGGGCGTACAGAATAAGGGAACCATAGAGGCTGTCGTCCGTCATGCGAAGCATATCGCAGACAAGGGCGGCGTGGATTGCCTGGGGCTTGGCAGCGATTTTGACGGAATCCCTACCCATGAGCAGCTGGACGGGGCGGATAAACTGCCCCTGTTGGATGCCGCATTGGAGAAGGGCGGCTTTAGCGCCAGCCAGCGGGAAAAAATATACAGCGGAAACGTACTGCGTGTTTATAAGGAACTGTTATAGGGCCGTACAGACAGTCCCGCGCATTTGCGGATGTTTAGATTTTTTTAAGAAAGCGTTTTGGAAAGCTTTATACAAATCTGCATTCGCATTTTATTTTATTACCGTATCCTGATTTTAAAAGTAAGGCAGGAGAAAATCAGGAGGGATCGTTATGAGTGACGCGGGATATGCAGGCAGCGCAGGGGAAAGCGTGAAAAAGAACAGGGGACAGACAATCGCAATTATTATCTTGTCCATTCTGGCATTGCCGGTGCTTGTGCCTTTGGCGCTTGGCATCGGCGGGCTGGCATTGGGAATACTGCTGGCATTGGCAGGGGGAGGGCTCGCCGTCATTTTAGGCATTTCGGGCTGTATACTGGCCGGGGCGGCCGGTCTTGCCGTAGTAATTTTCGGCGCAGTGATCGGAATCGGGTTTGGGGCCGGAATGCTGTTTTCCACACCGGCCAGCGGTCTTGCGGTATTGGGCGCAAGTCTGTTTGCCTTAGGGGCCGGGATATTGATCGCTTTGGCGCTTTGGAAGATGGGCAGGCATTTGCCCAGGGCGGCGAGAAAAGCGGTCGGATGGCTGCATGAACTGCTTTTTGCGAAATCCGGCAAAGCAGGCATGCTTCCGGGGACTTCCGGATTTAACGGGGAAGCGAAAACGCCGGAAAGCCGGATGGAAGTGTGCCAAATACCGGATGAGGGGGAAAACAGCCATGATGCATAAGGGGACAAAAATTCTTTTGACTGCGGCGGGAACGTTTATGCTGGTAGGAGGTATCTGTCTGGGGGCCGGAATGGCGATGGGAGGCGCGCCCGGCTTCTATTATGACAGGGACGGCATCCATGTGAAGGAAAACGCCGACCGGTCGGTGCGTTCGGATTATGTCCTGCAGCGGACACGGCTGGATACCGTCGAAAATGTGGATATTTGCCTGATAGAAGCCAGACTTGAAATTGTGCCCGGCAAAGAGTGGGCGGTGGAATATGTGTTGGAAGGAACCCATGAACAGCCGCAGTACAGCATGGAAGACCATACCCTGACCATACGGGAAGGGGAGTGGTCAAAAAGCGGCAGTCAAAAGCGGTATTACGGTTTTACGGGATGGGAATGGGAATCCGGGCAGGGAGAGCAGGAACCGTATGTGAAAATCACGGTTCCGGATAGGGCACAGCTTGAAAAGGTGACGGTCAATAACCTGTATGGGGATATTATAGTGGAAAAGAATCTGCTTTCCAGGGAAATGTGCATCAGCGCAGAAAACGGGAGGGTGCAGCTGGACGGCTGGGAGGGCGGTTCCCTGAGCCTGGAGATGCTGTATGGAGATTTGGTAACCGGAGGGCTGCAGGGGGATGCGGTCACCGTCCGCAACGAGAGCGGTACGGTAAAAACCGGGGCGCTGCAGGCAAAAACGGCAGCGTTTTATATGCGGTACGGCGACCTTTCCGCTACGGTGGAAAAAGTTTCCAGTATGGAAGTGGAAAACGAGAGCGGGGCCGTTACCCTTGGCCTTGTGGGCGGTATGGACCGCCATGGGGTGAGCCTGCATTCCGAATGGGGCGCCATCCGCACCCCGCAGGGGAAAGTGGAAGCCGACGGGGAGGAAGGAAACTCCGATTTCATCCGGATGGAAGGGGATGCGGCGGGGGTCCGTGTTTATACCCGCTACGGGGATATACGGGTAAAAGACGCGGTGTAGCGTAAGCGTATCCGGTATTCCCATTATTATGCCAAAATAGAATAGAAAAGCCTTACATCATTCCAATAAGTTATACAGACCATGCCAAACGGGTATGGTCTTTTTTGCGCTAACGGTTGAAAAACGCGCTTTGATGCGATAGAATAGGGAGAAATACCTGTTAGCGTAAGGAGGTCTGTGAAATGGAATTACATATCGTATGCATTCCCGGCGACGGGATCGGGCCTGAGATTGTGGCCGAGGCCAGGAAGGTTCTGGACAGGGTGGCGAAGGTATATGGTCATACAATGGTTTATAAGGACATTTTGATGGGCGGCGCGTCCATTGATGTGCATGGGGTTCCGCTGACGCAGGAAGCGATTGCGGACGCCAAGGCGGCGGATGCCGTGCTGATGGGCTCCATCGGCGGGGACACCAATACATCCCCCTGGTACAAGCTGCCGCCCAATCTGCGCCCGGAAGCGGGACTTTTAAAGATCCGCAAGGAATTGCAGCTGTTTGCCAATCTGCGTCCGGCTTATTTGTATGAGGAACTGGCGGCGGCCTGCCCGTTGAAGGAGGAGATCAGCCGCGCAGGGTTTGACATGCTGATTATGCGGGAACTCACCGGGGGCCTGTATTTTGGCGAACGAAAGACCGTGGAAGAAAACGGGGTACGTAAAGCCTATGATACCCTGACCTACGACGAAAACGAGATCAGGCGGATTGCCGTCAAAGGATTTGAGATTGCGCGTAAGAGAAAGCATAAAGTGACCAGCGTGGACAAGGCAAATGTGCTGGATTCCTCCAGACTGTGGCGGGCGGTGGTCAACGAAGTGGCGCAGGATTATCCGGATGTGGAAGTGGAACATATGCTGGTGGATAACTGTGCGATGCAGCTGGTGAAGGATCCGGCGCAGTTTGACGTCATTTTGACGGAGAACATGTTCGGGGACATTTTATCCGACGAGGCGAGTATGGTGACGGGTTCCATCGGGATGCTGTCCTCCGCAAGCTTAAACGATACAAAATTCGGCCTGTATGAGCCCAGCCACGGCAGCGCGCCGGATATTGCGGGAAAAGATATTGCCAATCCCATTGCCACGGTTTTGAGCGCGGCGATGATGCTTCGGTATTCGTTTGATTTGGATAAAGAGGCGGATGCGGTGGAAAATGCCGTAAAGCAGGTGTTAAAGGAAGGTTACCGGACAGGGGATATTTTTTCGGACGGTTGTGTGCGGGTAGGCTGCAGGCAGATGGGTGATCTTCTGGCAGAGCGCATTGTTTGAAGAAGGGGAGAATGGAATATGAAGAGCGATAACGTGACAAAGGGTGTGCAGCAGGCGCCCCACAGGAGTCTTTTTAACGCGCTGGGTTACACGGAGGAGGAGCGCAACAGGCCGTTGATCGGCATTGTCAGTTCCTATAACGAGATTGTACCCGGCCATATGAATCTGGACAAAATAACAGAGGCCGTAAAAATGGGCGTCGCCATGGCAGGCGGCACGCCGGTGGTATTTCCGGCCATCGCAGTGTGCGACGGTATCGCGATGGGGCATGTGGGGATGAAATATTCCCTGGTGACCCGGGATTTGATCTGCGACAGTACAGAGTGTATGGCTTTGGCGCACCAGTTTGACGGGCTGGTATGTATTCCCAACTGTGATAAGAATGTGCCGGGGCTTTTGATGGCGGCGGCCCGCGTCAATATTCCCACAATCTTCGTATCCGGCGGCCCGATGCTGGCGGGACGGGTGAAAGGACACAAAAAGAGCCTTTCCTCCATGTTTGAGGCGGTGGGTTCCGTGGCGGCGGGCACGATGACCATGGAAGATCTGGCCGAGTTTGAGGAAAAGGTCTGTCCTACCTGCGGTTCCTGTTCCGGCATGTATACTGCCAATTCCATGAATTGTCTTACGGAGGCGCTGGGGATGGGGCTAAAGGGCAACGGAACCATTCCGGCAGTGTATTCCGAGCGAATCCGTCTGGCCAAGCATGCGGGTATGAAGATTATGGAACTGGTGGAAAAAGACATCAAACCCCGGGACATCATGACCAAGGATGCGTTTATGAATGCGCTTACCGTGGACATGGCGCTTGGCTGCTCCACCAATTCCATGCTGCACCTTCCCGCCATCGCACATGAGGCGGGGGTGGAACTGGACATGGAAATTGCCAACGAACTTTCCGAAAAGACGCCGAATCTGTGCCATCTGGCTCCTGCCGGGCCCACTTACATGGAAGATTTGAACGAGGCCGGGGGCGTTTACGCGGTCATGAACGAACTGCAGAAGAAGGGACTTTTGCATACGGAACTGATGACGGTTACCACGAAAACCGTGGGGGAAAACATTGCCGGCTGTATCAATAAGAATCCCGAAGTGATCCGTCCGGTGGAGAACCCTTATTCCAGGACGGGCGGTATCGCGGTGCTCAAAGGAAACCTTGCGCCGGATACCGGCGTGGTAAAACGCAGCGCGGTGGTTCCGGAGATGATGGTACATGAGGGCCCGGCCCGGGTATTTGACTGCGAGGAAGATGCCATTGCGGCCATCAAGGGCGGAAAGATTGTGGCGGGGGACGTGGTCGTGATCCGTTACGAAGGGCCCAAAGGGGGACCCGGCATGCGGGAAATGTTAAATCCTACTTCTGCGATTGCGGGAATGGGCTTGGGCTCCAGCGTGGCGCTGATCACGGACGGGCGCTTCTCCGGCGCTTCCAGGGGCGCTTCCATCGGCCACGTCTCTCCGGAGGCGGCAGTAGGAGGCCCGATTGCCCTGGTGCAGGAAGGGGATATCATCAGCATTGACATTCCCAATAACAGGCTGGATGTAAAGGTATCCGATGCCGAAATGGAACAGAGAAGGCGCAGCTGGCAGCCCAGGGAGCCGAAGGTAACTACCGGATATCTGGCACGGTACCGGGAGATGGTGACCAGCGGCAACCGGGG
>DERU01000175.1:0-132 GCA_002361095.1 Lachnospiraceae bacterium UBA3332 | reverse complement strand
GGTGACCAGCGGCAACCGGGGAGCGATACTGGAGATTAAAAAATAAGGCGCGGGTAGAAAATCGGAGGAAGAAACATATGGTATTAACAGGTGCGGAAATCATCGTGGAATGCCTCAAGGAGCAGGGTGTAG
>DERU01000168.1:4357-4678 GCA_002361095.1 Lachnospiraceae bacterium UBA3332 | reverse complement strand
ATACATTTCTTCATACTCCTGTTTTGGAATATGATCCATGTACTCCACCAGAAGTTCTTCCGGTGTCTTCCCTGCATTTTCCTTTGCTGCCAGCATTCCTGCCACACATACGGCAGCAGTTACCGCAGCCATTCCTATAACAGCAATCGCAATCCTTAGGAGCCTGCTTCTTGTTTTCTTTCGCTTTTTTTTGATTTTTCCTTTCTTCATATTAACCTTTCTGCCCGCTTTAGCGGGCGTAAATTCGCGGTTGAAAAACTGTCGTATATGGTTTTTCAACCTAACCTTTCTGCCCGCTTTAGCGGGCGTAAATTCACGGTT
>DERU01000168.1:0-4040 GCA_002361095.1 Lachnospiraceae bacterium UBA3332 | reverse complement strand
CTTTAGCGGGCGTAAATTCACGGTTGAAAAGCTGTCGCTATTCTGTTTTCAATGTACGCCCCATCCATAAATATTACAATTATAAGATTTTGGGGTAAAAAGAATTTCTTCCGCACCTTTGCTGTGCTTATGTAAATATTACATCAGTAAGATTTAGAAGTCAAGCTATCTTTATATAAAAAAAGACTCCTGCCAATAGGTATCATACATTTTCGCAAAAGTAATACCTTTCGGCAAAAGCCTATTATTCAGCAGGGTTTCAAAACACCCACTGAGGTTTCTTTGAAAGCAGGCAAATGGTTTCAATATTCGCCGTAAAAGGAAATTGATCAATCGGCACGCACCGTTCCACCTCATACCCATTTTCCAGAAACACCTCCAAATCCCTCGCAAGGCTGGTGGGTTTACAGGAGACATACACCATCCGTTCCACCCCATACGCGATGATCTTGCGCAGGGCTTTGGGATGAATCCCATCCCGGGGCGGATCCAGGATAATATAATCCGGCTTTTCTGCAATATCATCCAATACCTGCAGCACATCCCCCTCTATGAACATACAGTTATGTAAATGGTTTCGCGCCGCATTTTCCCGCGCGGCCTCCACCGCCTCCCCGACGATTTCCACGCCGATTACCTTTTCCGCCACCGGAGCCATCAGCTGGGCAATGGTACCGGTACCGCTGTAAAGGTCATACACCACGCCGGCCGGTTTTCCCTCCGATGCACTCCCGATATATTCCTGCACCGTCCGATAAAGCACCTCCGCGCCATAGGTGTTGGTCTGGAAAAAAGAAAAAGTGGAAATTTTAAAAGTAAGGCCCAGAAGTTTTTCATAAAAAAAGTCCTGTCCGTACAGAATCTGCGTCCGGTCGCTTTGCACGGTATCCGCCACGGAATCGTTTTGCATGTGGAGAATCCCGTCAATGCCCCCTTCCAGCGGCAGGCCAAGCAGCAGTTCTTTCCACTCGTCCAAATCAAACTGCAGCTGTGCCGTGGTGACCAGCGCAACCAAAATACGTCCGGTCCGCGACGCTTTCCGCACCAGAAGGTGGCGCAGATATCCCTCATGGCTGTACCGGTGATAAAAAGGAAGCTTGCGGGAAGAAAAATATGCCAGCGTAGCGCGCAGGATTTTCCGGTAATCACCGTCCACAATCCGGCAGTTTTCCACCGACACCACATCGTAAAAACTGCCCCTTTTATGCATTCCCAAAGCCAATGGCCCGTCTTTGACCTCATCCCCAAAAGAAAACTCCATTTTGTTGCGGTAACCAAAACAAACCGGGCTCGGTTGAATCGGTTCCATTACCCAGGAACCTTTTTGTTTTTCCAATACAGGCAGCAAAAGATCGTGTACTTGTCGCTCCTTGATTTTGAGGCTTTCCTCATAGGACATGGAAATATAGGCACATCCCCCGCAAACGCCTCCATGTACACATCCCCCGCCGTTCTCCAAAGGGGATTTTTCCAGAACTTCCCGAAGACGCCCCTCCCCTTTTCCATTCCTGACTTTTGTCACCGTCAACGACACGCGCTGCCCCGGCAAAGCGCCTTTCACCATACAATATTCCAGGGCCGTCCCCTGATCCGGCCGGGTTTGATTATCCTGCGCCGCTGCGTCTGCAGACTCCCCTTCCAGCCGTACCACTGCCTTATTGGGAAATTTCAGGCTTTCCACTACACCTGTCCTGATTTGTCCTTTTTTCATGAAAACCTTCCTATCCTTCCCACAACCGCCAAATATTTCCGCCAATGCTGCTATTTTCAAAAATCCAGTCAAACCTTCGCGGTATTTTGCAAAAATACAGCCCCGTCAGGCGCCAGTACGTCTGATGGGGCCGCAATACTGCGAACCTTATCTGTTTTGCATAACGCGAAAGCCTATCCTTAATTTTCCGCTGTCTCAGTATCGGCTTTGCTGTCCTCCTCTGCCTCTTCCGTCTTGGACTCTTCCGCCTTCTCTTCCTCAGACTCCTCGTCCTCATCCTCAAAGTCGTCGTCGAAATCGTCGTCAAAATCATCCAGATAATCCGGTGTCATATACCGGTATACCGCATAAGCGATTCCTGCGATCACGGCAACTGCACCCAAAATCGCCAGTATCCAGACAAGGCAGTTTTTCTTCTCGTCTTCCTTTTTGCGCAGTTCCCTCGTTTTGAGCACTTCGAGCAATTCATCCATCTTTGCCATCCTAATCCCCTTCCTTTCCCCGCCTGCATCCCCCTCTTTGGCGCACAGGCAAATACGTTTCAGTTTTGTTATTGTTATCATACCACTGATTGGCCGATTTTACTATGAAAAAGTTGAAATTTATAATTTTTTCAGTTTTGCAAAGGCCGCATACATTATTTTTTGTCCTGCCCCGTCAAAAGCGATGGTTACTTTATAATCCCTGGGATCGTCTGCGATCTGCGCCACCGTTCCCTCCCCGAATTTCACATGCCACACCCGGTCGCCCACGCCATAATCCAGTTTTCCCGCTTTTACCGTACCTTTCTGCAGGCCGCTTACCCCCTGCAGGCTGCCCGCCCCTTTTGCAATGAAAGGTTTATTTTCCTCTGCCGTGCGTTTTTGGCGCACCACCGCTTTTGGTTTTTGATTTCCCGCAAAAGTACCAAACCTACGACTGCCTGCAGGCCAGTCCGCGCTTTCTTTTTTATCCCGGCTTTTATCCGGCTCCGGAAAGCCGGCAAATCCTGAAAAACCGCTGTAGGTTTCCTCTTCATCCTCCTTTGTCAGACGATACCGTTTGTTCCCCGGCACCGGACGGTCCAGCAAATCCCCCGGAATTTCGCGCACAAAACGGCTGACCGGATTATACTGGGTCTCCCCCCGTATCATGCGGGATCTGGCACAGGTAAGGGTCAGTTTTTCCTTTGCCCTGGTAATCCCCACATAGGCCAGACGCCTCTCCTCCTCCACGGCACGGGGATCGTCGTCCGTGATACTCATATAGCTGGGAAAAATCCCGTCCTCCATACCGGCCAGATACACACAGGGAAACTCCAGCCCTTTTGCGGAATGCAGCGTCATTAAAAGTACTTTCCCACCGTCCGTTTCCACCCCGTCAATATCCGCAACCAACGCCACCTCCTCCAAAAACCCGCTGAGGGAAGCGTCTTTGTGCACCGCCTCAAAAGCAACCACTTTACTGATCAATTCGTTGATATTGTCAATCCGGTCCTCTGCATCCTCCTCGTCGGATTCCTCCAGTTCTTTGACATATCCGGTGGAGGAAATGACATCGTTGATCAGCTGTTCCAAGGTGTAAAATTCCAACTTGGACCGAAAAGCCTGTATCAGCGTCACAAACGGCTCCAATTTCACTGACGCGCGCCCCAGCCCCGGAATCTGATCCGCCTGCCGCAGCGCGTCATAAAAGCTCATTCCGTTTTCCTCCGCATAAGCCTGCACCTTATTGATCGTCGCCGCCCCAATGCCCCGTCTGGGCACATTGATAATGCGCCGCACCTGCAAATCATCCTGTCCGTTATCAATGGTTTTCAAATACGCCAGGATATCTTTGATTTCCCTGCGGGCATAAAAATTCACCCCGCCCACCACATCGTAGGGAATTCCCTCCGCAATAAAACGCTCTTCCAAAAGACGCGCCTGCGCATTGGTCCGGTACAAAACCGCACAATCCGAAAATTCAGCCTCATGCTTCCATTTCCTGCGGGCAATCTCGTCCGCAATATACTCCGCCTCTTCGTACGCGGTATCAAACTGCCGGAAACCGATGAGGCTGCCCTCCCCCTGGCTTGTCCAAAGCGCCTTTTCCTTCCGCTCCGTATTATTGCGGATTACTTCGTTTGCCGCGTCCAAAATCCGCTGGGTAGAACGGTAATTTTGTTCCAGCTTGATGACTGCGGCCTCCTGAAACACCTTTTCAAAATCCAAAATATTCTTGATGTCCGCCCCCCGGAATTTGTAAATGGACTGGTCGTCATCCCCCACCACACAAAGATTGCGGTATTTGGCCGCCAATAGCCGTACCAGTTCAAACTGTGCCATATTGGTATCCTGATACTCATCCA
>DERU01000280.1 GCA_002361095.1 Lachnospiraceae bacterium UBA3332 | reverse complement strand
TTGATAAAAACCTTGGAGGGTTTTGGATCCAGCAGCATGACATCCATATTTTCCAAAAAATCGTCCGTGGTAAAACCGCTGACAGCCCGGTTATAAATCACCGGCCCGATATTTTCCCAAAACCGCAGTTCCCCGATGGGAAACTGCTCCATCAGGGAAGAGCCGGTAAACAGGATTTGGCCCCCCACCACAAAGCGGTTCAGCCTCCTGTATGTTTCAATTTTTTCTTTCCTTTCCATACACCCTCCGCTCCGTCTGCGGCGATCCAGACGCTCCTTATCCTTTCCGCGCCGTTCCTTTTTCCCTGCCCGGGGAAAAAACGCGCAGCATCCGCAATACCCCGGACATTTCCAATACTTTTAAAATCAAATAAAGCACCAGGGAATTGACCGGCCACATAATCAGGTTTTTGGCAAAACGGGCAGGCAGAATCGCCCAAAACGCATTGCCGTAAAGCATGGAATTCCACAAAGTCCCAAGGCCCACATTGACCGCCATCGCCACTGTCAGTTTAGCCGCCGCAATCCGCCATATCCGGATCGGCTTTTTATACAGAAACGTTCCGTAAATCAGACCGGCCAAAAAAGCGTTGAGGGTATAGCCAAAAAACCACGGCCCCGTAGGATGCACCATCCATTTAAAAACATCCATCGCCGCCGCAAAAAAGCAGCCTGTCACAGGGCCGAACAGAAAATCCACCATTTCATTGGGCACACCGGAAAACCCGATCTTAATGTAATTGGTTACCTGAATGGAAAAAGATTCCAAAATAAACGCAAGGGCTGCAAAAAGCCCGCACAGCGCAACCGCACGGACATTTCTGCACTCCCTGGCGGAATCTGCGAATAAGGCTTTCCATTTTTTCATAAAAAATTACCTCCTTTTCCAGACATCCGCCGCAAAAGGAGATAAAAAGTCAGACTTATCCTCCATTGCAGCGAGATGCGGCCCGTATACCGCAAGCGTTTCCGCTTTTCGTCCCACCGGCAACTCCCTGTCCGATGGGCACTTAACGCATACGGGCCTACTCTGCAATTCTGTCGTCAGGTTTCAAATTTCGATCAGTTCATATTCCCTGCTGCCGATTCCGATTTTCTCGGCATGTTCCATGCAGGACTTCCAATTGGTAGTGGGTGCGGAATCCGTAAAATGATCATGATGTACATGCGGCATCCGATCCAGCTGACTGCCCGCAATCACGGGCTGCCGGTTCACGGCGTCCGCGCAGGCCACATCCAGCGCTACCGGGTCGAAAGAGGCAAACATTCCCACATCCGGAACAATCGGAATGTCGTTTTCCGCATGGCAGTCGCAGTTGGGCGAAACGTCGATCACAAGGCTGATATGAAAATGGGGCCTGCCGGCCAGTACCGCCTTGCTATACTCGGCGATTTTGCAATTCAAAATGTCGTTGCTTTCATCGCTGGCGGCGCAGACCGCATCCATGGGACAAACGCCGATACAGCGGCCACAGCCCACACATTTGTCAGGATCAATGGACGCTTTCCCGTCCCGGATGACCGGCGCGCCGTGGGCACAGATTTTGACGCAGCGGCCGCAGCCCACACAGCTTTGTGTCCGCACATAAGGCTTACCCGCACTGTGCATCTCCATCTTTCCCGCCCGGGAACCGCAGCCCATTCCGATGTTCTTTAAGGCGCCGCCGAATCCCGTGGCCTCATGCCCTTTAAAATGGTTCAGGGTGACAAACACATCGGCGTCCATGATGGCCTGCCCGATTTTGGCTTCCCGCACATATTCCCCGCCTTCCACCGGTACCAGCGCCTCATCCGTTCCTTTCAAGCCGTCCGCAATAAGTACATGGCAGCCTGTGGCATAGGGATAAAAACCGTTGGTATAGGCAGCGTCCAGATGATCCAACGCATTCTTGCGTCCGCCCACATAGAGCGTATTGCAATCCGTCAAAAACGGTTTACCGCCCAATTCCTTTATCACCTTTACCACCGCCGCAGCATAGTTGGGGCGCAGAAAAGCCAGATTGCCGGGTTCCCCGAAATGGATTTTGACGGCTGCGTACTTATTCGCAAAATCAATCGTACCGATACCGGCAGTCCGTATCAGCCGCTCCAGCTTCTGGGGAAGGTTTTCCGAAAAAGAAGTGCGCATGTCCGTATAATACACCTTCGATTTTGCCATAATCATCCTCCTTTACGCAACCAGTATAATACGGAATCCTCCCGGCGGCAAGTTATTTTTGTTGCGATTTACGGCCTTTCATAATCCGGGGTAAAGCTTAAAAATACGGAACCATTATGGATCAATGTCCCGCACATCCCTACTGCCAGGGTTCCCGCCTGTTTTCCCGACAGGGAAAGAACCAGCCGGGTATCGTCCTTAAGCAAAAACGTGACATGATACCTGCCGTCCGACCCGGCACAGACCGGCCCGCCCTTTGAAAGGTATTGGTTCGGGTTCATCTGACTGACGCAATCAATCTTTGTAATCTGCGCATGGCCTTCTTTCTCTTTTTTCCCCGAAAGCAGAAAGAGCAGGACGGCAGCCGCGACCGCCATGAGAATGAGGAGGATTTTTTTGATCTGCCAATCCCCCCAGCCATCGGGCAGCAAATACAAAACCGTCATTGCGGCAATGTCCGCTATCAACAGGCCAGACAAATTTTTCCTGGTATATTTCAATTCCGGCATAGCTTTTCCTCCGTTTTGCGGTGCGGTTCCCGTTTTCTGTTTTGGAGCGCGTTTGAAAAATCACTCCACCGTTACAGGCCCGAATTTGCCAAATACGCTTTCCATTCCTCCGCCAAAGCTTCAAAAGAACTGCCAAAAATTTTTTCGTAATCCGGCCGGGTAATGTCGTTTAGCAGCAGGGCTTTTTCCAAGGAAAACGTATCCACAAGCCAGGCGTAAAAAGAGGCTCCCTCCATACGGTTGAGGGTATCCCCCTGCCAGGCGTCTTTTTCGGACAAATCATGCCGTTCTATATAGGACGCACCAAAGGCGCCGCCAATCTTTCTGTTTTCCAGCACGCCGGCCGCTGCCATGGCATCCACCATGGCGCGGTTTAGGGAAAGGTTTCGGTTTTGTTCCAGATAAGAGCGCGCATAATCCAATATGATTTTATCCGTCTCCGCAAATGTTTCCGGCCGGTCAGGATACAAAACCCCGTTCTCCCAAAATTCCCTGAAATGATCCTGCGCATAATCCTCCTGTGCATAAATGCTATCCAGATAAAGCAGCAGCGCATCGTTGGCCCAATGGACGTTATGCTGTTTCTTTGCCAATACCTCCCATGCAAACAAATGTCCGTGCAGACATCCGCACAACGCAATTTCCTTGGTCTGATAAACCTTATTGGATCCCGCATCCTTCCCGCGTATGGAATACCGGATATACGGAAGTTTGTCCCTGTCCCGGAACACCCCTCCTGCCGTATCGCCCCCTTCATCCTCCAGATATCGGTATATTTGTTCCTTTCCATACCGTTCCCGGTACAGAAAAGTCTCGACATCCTGTGCATTTTCCCCGAACTTTACAAAGTCGTAAAAGCAGTAACTTGCGTCCTCTCCCAAAATCCGCACCAAAAAATCATCGGAACGTTCAAAACGGTATCCTTCCAGCCATCCCGCGTACGGATCCGTATATGTCCGGTCTACGCCAAGCCAGGACAGCCATTCCTGTTTCAGGCCGTCCGTCAGGGGCGCGGTCCGCACATCCTGCTTTTTGACTTCCGTCATCCACCGCACCAAAGATATGGCCGTCTGCCGTGCGGCTTCCCATTCCCGCTGCGTCACCCACTCCGGGAAAAAACGCAGTCCGAAAAGCCCAAGTATTCCCATGTCCTCCCCGTCCGCGTACCACTCCCGCAGCATCGCTTCGTCTGCCGCATCGCCGAAAACATATCCGCTGATTCCGTAGTACAGCCAGGGCTCTTCCGTTTCCAAAAGCGCCTGCACCAGGGCCGGTCTGTACCGTCCGTCTTTCAAATCCGCCGCAGTGCAGACCAGGGTATCATTCGCAACATAGGGAACAGAAACGTCCTCCCTTACGGAAACGGAAAGCGCGGTTTTCTCTGTCTCCCCAAACTGCCTTATCCGTACAATGTCCTTTTCCACCCGTCCGCACGCTTCTTTTTGGTCAAAACCGCTTTGATCCGTATCCGTAATCTGTATCCTAACCCCGCTTCCCTTCGCCAGGCTTTTTGGACATCCTGCCGGCATACCTGCCACACATAAAAAGACCGTCAGGATACCCAGCCAGAAACGCCGGGACACCCTTTGCAACGGTATCTCATGAAATTTCTTTTTCCACCCGCTTTTCCTCATCGCAGCCTCCTTCCCGTTATAACGAACTGCTTCTTTTTTCCTTCCGGCCGGCAAACCATAAACCGCCCTTTCCCTCCCGTCAGGAAAAACGTTTACGGATTTCCTCATATTTTTCCTGTGTGATAAGGGCGTCCCTGCAGAGTCCCTCAAATGTCACCAGATAAGTCCATCTTCCGTATGGCGCAATCTTTTTTACCTTTGACAAATTGATAATATAGGATTTATGGCTGCGCATGAACTGCTGCGGATCCAGTTTTGCCTCGATCTCGGACAGCTTTGCGGAAGTCGCAAAACTGTCCGACGCCGTATAAATCACGGTGGCATTGTTTTCCCGCTGTACCAGCACAATCTCTTTTGTATCCACAAAGCGCATGCTCTCCCTTCCCTTCACCAACAGTCTGGAAAGGCCGTCCCGCGCCTTCGCAATCCGCTCCTGCTCCCCCGGCTCCTCTGCCCCCCGCAGGGTTTTGATCCTCTGTAAAGTGCGCTCTACCCGTTCCAGGTCAAAAGGCTTTACCAGATAGTCAAAAGCGTATAGTTCAAAAGCCTCCGACATATATTCGGTGTGGGCCGTGGCAAAAATAATCTTGGTTTTGGGTTCCATTTCCGTTATAATCCGGGCGCATTCCACGCCGTTTTCCCCCTGAATCTCGATATCCATAAACACCACTTCGGGCCGCAGACGCGCAAACTGCACCACCGCGTCGGAAAAACTTTCGCTCTCCCCCACCACGCAAAATCCTTCATGCCTTTCAATAATTTTTTTAAGGAGGAGGCGCACACCGGCTTCATCCTCCACAAGCATTACCCTTTCCGTCGTCATTCTTCCGGTTCACTTTCCTTTGCTTTGAGTTCCACGCTGACACTGCCGCCTTCCCCCAGCGTTTCCCGCATCCGGGTATCCGCTTTGACGTTCTGCATCCGGTAATAATCCATCACGCCAAGATGTCCTTCCCGAAGCGCCTGGGCCATCGCTTTTGGCACCTCCGCCTCCGCTTCCACCACATAAGCGCGCATTTCCTGCTCTTTTGCCACCGCCATGGCCCGGCGCTCCTCCGCCCTGGCCTGCGCAATGTTTTTGTCGGCCTCCGCCTGCAGCGTCTGCAGCTGTGCGCCGATGTTGCGCCCCACATCGATATCTGCGATATCAATGGACAAAATTTCAAACGCCGTACCGGCGTCCAAGCCTTTGGAAAGTACCAGCTTGGAAATATCGTCCGGGTTTTCCAGCACGCCTTTATGGGATTCCGCAGACCCCACCGTGGTCACAATGCCTTCCCCGACCCGGGCAAGAACCGTGGCCTCCCCGGCGCCTCCCACCAGCCGTTCCAAATCGGCGCGCACCGTCACCCTCGCCTTTACCAGAAGTTCGATACCGTCCTTGGCTACCGCCGAGATGTTGGGCGTCTCCATCACCTTCGGGTTCACGCTCATCCGCACCGCATCCAGCACATCCCGGCCTGCAAGGTCAATGGCCGCCGCCCGCTCAAAATACAGTTCGATTCCGGCCCGTTCCGCCGCAATCAGGGCGTTGATTACCTTATCCACATGACCGCCCGCCAGATAATGGGCTTCCAGCTGGTTGACCGTCACCTTTAGTCCTGCTTTCTGCGCTTTGATCAAAGGAAGCACGATTGCGGAAGGAACCACGCGCCGAAGCCGCATCCCTATCATATTAAAAATGCTCACCTTGACATTCGCCGCCAGACAACTGACCCACAGGCCTACCGGCACAAAAACAAAAAACAAAACCACCAGCAAAAATACAATACCGACCGTGATTACTACTCCCACCATGGATTCCATACGTTTCTCCTCCCCTATATTTGCCTGACAATCAGTCTGGATCCCTGTACCCGGATAATTTCCAGTTTTTCGCCTTTTTCGATAAACTTGCCCTCGGAAACCACGTCAAACCGGATATCCTCAAAATCCCCTGTTCCCATTGGGTGTAAATCCGTTACCGCCACGCCCCTTTTGCCCAGAAGATAGTCCAAATCCGAAGAACTGATATATCCCTGTTCTTTTTTTTGTTCTTCCCGCAAAATGAGCGGCGATTTCAGTTTTCCCCTGGCAAACAGCCATAAAACCACCACCAGCACCAGTGCCAAAACCGCCAGCACCACCAGCGTCACCACCGCTCCCTCCACCAGGGAATCCGAAACGCAAAAAATACCGGCAACCAGACACACTACCGCTCCGATGCCCGGCATTCCAAATCCGGGAACTACCATCTCCACTGCGGCCAGCAAAATCCCCAGAATCAGCAAAACGATTCCAAGCGCCTCTACCCATTCCATCCGCATCTCCTCCTATTCTGCAGCGTCCGTCCTGTTATCTTTGCCTCCCATCTGCCCGCTGTGGCGGGCATTCAAGTCAAGGAACCAGAAAATTATAATTTTCAATTTGATCTTACCAAAAATCCCGAAAAGAAAAAGGGATATTCTGCAAATTATACAGATATCCCCATGAATTGTCAAAACTGACAGACGCCACCCAAACCCGTTCCGCAGGCAGGGCAGGGGAATGGGTTCACTGTAACGCTATAAATGCGTTCCCTTGGGCAGAAAAACCGTAAACAACGTTTCTTCCCCGGACGATTCCACGGTCACTTCCCCGCAGGCCTCCCGCACCAGCCTGGCCACAATCGCCAGTCCCTGTCCGTGCCCTTCCTCCCGCTTCGTGGAAAACCCTGCATTAAAAATTTTATCCAGCTGCGTTTTCGGGATCGCCGGACCGTTGTTGCCGATTCCGATCCGGTATCCCCCCTCTGCGTCCCGCATCCGAACCTGTATTTTTTTCTCGCCGGCCGCCCCTTCCAGCGCCGTCATGGCATTATCCAAAAGATTGGCCAGAATCCGGCACAAATCCCAGGGCTTTACGGGGATTTCCTTTAAGGAAGTCTCCACTTCCAAATAAAAATCTATGCCCGCCGCAGCCGCCGCTTCCATCTTCGCCTGCAAAAGCGCGTTGACCGCAGGCTGCGCGGTTTTCAGGGCCATGTTCAGTCTCTGGATATCCTTAAAAACCGGTCGGATATAAGCGTGCGCCTCCTCATATTCCCCAAGTTCCAGCAAGCCGTAAACCACCTGGAAATGATTCATCAGATCGTGCTTTTGCTCCCGCAGCTTCTCATTAAACCCCTCCAGGTTCCGCATACTGTCCTCAATATTTTTATTCTGATACCGCCCTGCCGCATAAACGCCCCCAATGGACACCAGGCTTGAAGCCGTCACCAGCAGGGCGCAGCCCATTGCCACGGAAATGTCTTCCCCTAAAAGGGCGTCCCGCTCCAGACAGACCAGCAATATCATTCCCGCCAAAAACTGTACCGCACTAATCAGTACCAAAAGGGCGGTAATCTTTTGGGTTTCCCTTACCATCTTTCCATATTCCTTTGATGTTTTTGCAAATAAATTGTTTTCAATTCCTCTGCCGAAATATTAAAGCAGAGCATCACATCGTTAAAATACATCAAGACATCCGACAGTTCTTCGACAAAATGCTCCCTTATCCGGGAATCCCCCATAATCCCTGCGCTTCCCTTCTTTTTGATGATATCCGCCGCTTCCCCCAATTCTATCATCAGCCACAGCAGGGAATTCTGCCCCGTCTCCGGCGACAGGGGCGTCCACTTTTCCCTGTACTTTTCCTGCAGTTCCATCTGCATTTCCTGCATTTGCAAAAACCCAAAGTCTTCCATTTACGCTTTCCTCCTACGCATGATCCGTATCATCATATTACCATATCCAAAAATCCCCTTCAAGCATCCCGCAGAAAAATACCCGGGAATCCAGTTTGCAGGCGTTGAGCCCCAATGGCAGCGGCTTAAGGCGGGAGGCAGGCAAGA
>DERU01000153.1:18163-18310 GCA_002361095.1 Lachnospiraceae bacterium UBA3332 | reverse complement strand
ATCCATAATCAGTTCCATGCAGAGGTTGCCAGGCACACGCCCCATTCCCAGCATGGACGCGTCAATGATACTTTCCCGGCCGGTGGCACAAATGCCGATATACTCCTGTGCCAGCGAATAGGCCAGCGCCAGATTCTCATGCAGATG
>DERU01000153.1:17049-17834 GCA_002361095.1 Lachnospiraceae bacterium UBA3332 | reverse complement strand
CAGATTCTCATGCAGATGCAGGCCGATCACCACAGACTTGTCCAAATTGTGCTCCACCATGGAATATATCCGCAGTAAATCCTCCTTCATCATGGAGCCGAACGTATCCACAATGGAAAACGCATAAGGCTGAATCGCATTCACCTTATCCAATAACTCCAGAATCTGCGCATCGGAATATCCCATGATATTAATGGGATTGCAGGCCACTTTGTAACCCTTTTCCTTGACTCTTCGAATGAACGCAAGTCCTTCCTCAATATCATAATCGTGAAAGGTCACCCGGATCAGTTCCACCGTTTCCCCGTCGTAAGGCTCCAGCTTGTCCACATCATAGGTATTGTGCAGCGCCATTGCGCAAAATCTGGTGTTGCCCCGCTCGGCGGGCAGAATAACCTTCATCTCCGCGCAGTTATTAAAAACGCTTTTATTCCGGTCATATTCACAGTTGCGCAGAAAACCGATCTCCGCAAACTCCACCTGAGACGCTACCAGCTTGCTTAAAATACTGCGGATGGTATCGTACCCAAAATCCCAGTCATTGATATACCCGCCGTCCCGTAACGTACAGTCCAGCAAATGAATCTTAGCCATATCCTGCCTTTCCTTGCGCGCAGCAGCCGCACAGAACTTTCCAAGCCGGCTTTTCAAACCGTCGGCTTGGGATCCTTCATCGCGTACAGCGCTTTTGCGATCTCATAATCATACACATCGTCGATATCCGCCGCCTCCCGCTTATTCACAAGCAGCCGGTACGCCTTCGGTCCGTAATTATAATGCCACTC
>DERU01000153.1:16248-16689 GCA_002361095.1 Lachnospiraceae bacterium UBA3332 | reverse complement strand
GCCGTTGGTAAAATGATACAGCATGGGCAGCTGTTCGGAGTTCTTGTGCTCCAGTCCCATTTTAAAATTTAAGGGGCCGTTCTCGTCCATCAGATAGGTCTGGTAAGGCGCGCAGGTGATGAGGGAGTCATACCCTTCTTCCAGCTTTTCAAAATATGTCCGGATGGCCTTCTCATACAGATAAGGCTCTACCAGCGGGGAAGTGGCGCAGGCCCACAGAATATGGTCGTTGGGCACCACACCGCAGATATATTCCAAAAACATGCCGAAGGGCACGGACTCGTTGGCATATTTTTCGGGGCGCTTCATCGCGGTCACACCGGCCTGTTTTGCCATCTCCAGCATCTGGTCGGAATCGGAAGAGACGATAATCTCCGTAATACCCTTCACCTGTTTGAGCTGCTCCAGCTTGTGGGTCAGCAAATTGGAATTGCCAAAAGG
>DERU01000153.1:2087-15953 GCA_002361095.1 Lachnospiraceae bacterium UBA3332 | reverse complement strand
GCAAATTGGAATTGCCAAAAGGCAGGATATTCTTGTTGGGAAGCCTGGTACTGTTTCCCTTGACCGGAACAATAGCTGTAATTGTGTCACTCATTTTCTTTTCCTCCGTTTTCTTTTTTCTTGCAAAACAGCATCCGCTACGCTTTTTGGCCTTCCAGCGCACGGCTGATTTTTTCTATGATCTCCTGGATTTCCTGTTCACTTGTCAGTTCATGGGCATGCGCTTTCTCGATCTCATACACCTGACTGCGCAGTTTTCTCTGGGAAACCAGAAAGCCCCACTGCAGCTTCTCGTTATCCAGCAGTTTCCGGTACAATCCGTAAAAAACGTCCACCCGGCACAGCGCCTTGATCATGCGTGTGGCCGCGCCGTAACCGTGAAAATCGGTCCGCTGTTTTCGGGAAAGCGTATAAAAATCGTCCCGCAGAACTTCCTCCGCCATGTCCGCAAATTTGACGTAGTTGGGCGTCTCCCAGTCGATCAGGTAAATCTCTTCGATACTCTCCTTCGGCGTGGGGAATTCCTCTTCCCCCTCCCCGGCGGATACCGAAGCCGCAAACTGCTCAAACGTCGTCAGCTTTTTGGAATCGGAGATCAATTTTAACTCAAACCCCTCCGTCACGGGCAACGGAAACAAAAGCTGGCACATTTTCCGGGCAAAAAACGCTTCCACCACCACGGAACTGTTCCCCGTATACACCTTATCACAGGTCACAATCCATTGTTTCACGGATTCCCCCGCAATAATCCGGAAATTATCGCAGGCCGCTTCCAGTTTCTGCGCCATGACGCTGGGATGCCCCGGATGGGGCCTGAAAATCACAAAATATTCCGGGTGTTTTCTGCAAATCGTCTCCATCCACCCAAGCACAACGCGCTGGGACTCGCACATAAACCCATAATAGTCCGTCCAGTTGTCGCCGAAACGCCCGCACATATCCCGGATATAGGCCTCATCCAGATTGTCCCCAAAATACGGGGAAGCAAACAAAATCACCTTTTTCTCCATGGGAATCCCGTATTTGGCGAACAGTTCTTTCCGGGACAGATAATAGCGGCTCAAAGGCTCCCGCAGAAAATCCATGCCCACATGTCCCGTCAGCTTGACCTTGCGCTTGTCCATGTGGGCGGCTTCCAAAAGGCGCTTCACATTCTGTTTCCCCCAGGAAATGCGCGCCACGTCCTTCCCGACCTCGGTATAGTTCTTAAACGCGCCCTCCCGGGCCTCATCTTTGGGATAGACAATATTTTCCCACTGCAGATCAATCACTTTGTCAAAGGTCACAAAGTCCTTCGCATGCCACTGCAGGGTATGGTTATTATAGCATGCCATGGTACACAAAACCCTGGCATGATAAACCGGCTTTACCGCCAGGGCGTTTTGCGCATCGTCGATATAAACGATCTTTGTACGGTATCCCCTGCGGTCCAACTCGTATTTCATCAGGCACAGGTTCTCCAGTTCCCGCACTTTATGTTCATAAACGAATAAAAAATCCAGTTGAATCACGTTTCCTGCTCCCATAAATCCATTGCCGCTTCCGCCACCAGCGGAGCATTCTTTTCGGCATCATAAAAGGTTTCCCAGATCCGCCGGGAATTTTGGCGCATTTTTGTTTTTTCTTCTTCCGACAGCGCAAGCGCCCACCGGATTGCCTCCGCCACTTCTCCGGCATCCGGATTTTCCCCCAGCAGGCGTCCGTTGTCCGCAATCATGGAAGGGATCTCCCCCACTGCCGTCCCGATCACCAAAAGTCCTGCCGCCAGCGCTTCCATCACCGACACCGGACAGCCTTCCGTGGAGGAAGTCGTAAGGAAAATGTCTGCCTCATTTTCCTCATAAAACCGCCGGACTTCGCGGTTGGCGACACGCCCCCTTAGATTATACGAAATATTTTCCTTATTTGCCAGCTTTTTCTCCGCAAGTTCCCGTATTTTCCCAAAATCTTCCCCGTCCCCGAAATGCACCCAGTAAATTTCCCCGCTAAGCAAAGCCAGGGCTTCCACAATCAGGTGCACCCGCTTTAGGGGAATCACATTGGAGCAGCTTACCAGCACCGCCGCCTTTTCCCGTTTTCTGCAGGGCTGCAAGGACAGGCCGTGCACCCCCAGCCTCGCCACACATGCTTTCTGCGCGCAAAGTTCGGGATGATGTTCCAGATAGTACTCCATGGGCCGTTCGGCCACAAAAAAGAGTTTGTCCAGTCCGTCGTTGATCACTTCTTTGAACGGCTGGCGTCCGTATAAACAGCGTTCCTCATACAGATCGTATCCATGCAGCCTTGTGAACAGCCGGTATCCCGAATATTCTTTTTTATGCAAAATCAGGGAAAGGCTGTATGCATTGCACCAAAACGTGTAAAAACAAGCCTCCTGCCGCCTGTGCGGCGGGACTTGGCCTGCGTCATTCTTGGCGCGCCGCCACGCATGAAAGCCGGCTGCTCCGCGCTTGCGCATTTTAAAAAAACGGTAAAATTCCTCCGCACAGGCGTAAAATTCTATGGATTTTTGCAGTCTGCCCAACAGGTCCCTGCGCTTTTCCCGCCGGTGTTTTGTCCAAATTACGGCAAATTCTTTCCTGCACGGCTTCTGAAACGGATATTTCAAAACATAGTACAGCTTCTTTGCCGCCGTGAGCCGTAAATCGAAATACTCGTAAGCAATCCCGTCCTGCACATGGGCACAGTCCCGCCTGCCGCCCGTACAAAATACCGTCAGGTCAAACCGTTTGGCCAATTCCGGGATTTCCGGCAGGACAAACACACTGTCCGAACCGGAATTGGGGTAATCCGT
The DNA here is from genome assembly GCA_002361095.1 of Lachnospiraceae bacterium UBA3332. Classification (GTDB taxonomy): domain Bacteria; phylum Bacillota; class Clostridia; order Lachnospirales; family Lachnospiraceae; genus Gallintestinimicrobium. Next base: position 13,159 of record DERU01000153.1, on the reverse strand, counting down.
GGTGACCAGAAACATTTTTTTCATATCACAATGTGTACCAGTCCGGACAGTCTGCCACTTTCCGCGTATCCAGAACCAGCTTTCCTTCCAATTTCTCCAGATTTTCCCTGATCTGTGTATGCCCTACCATGATGACCACCAAATCCACCTGTTCCAAAAAAGCGTCCAGCGAATGGTACTGGTTGGGCGTGATGTCTTTTTCCACATAAGGATCGTAAAATTTCACCATATGCCCGCACAAATGCTTTTCCATATTGTGAATCAGCTGCAGCGTGGGACTCTGCCGGATGTCGTCCACATCCTCCTTATAAGTCATCCCGTAAAATCCCACCCGGGAAATGTCCACGCCCCGCTCCTTGCAGATGCCATACACCCGCTCCAGGACAAACTCCGGCATGGAATCGTTGATTTTGCGCGCCGCCAGAATAATATTGGCAAGCCCCGGATAGTCCCCCACCAAAAACCAGGGATCCACGGAAATACAGTGTCCGCCCACCCCCGGCCCGGGCGTCAGGATGTTTACCCGGGGATGCTTGTTGGCAATCCGGATAATCTCATAGACATCCAACCCGTCCTTCCGGCAGATTTTCGCCAGTTCATTGGCAAAGGCGATATTGATATCCCGGTAGGTATTCTCCACCACCTTGGTCATTTCGGCGGTACGGATGTCCGTCACTGTGATCTCGCTTTTGCAGAAGGAGGCATAGACCGCCCTGACCCTTTCCCCCACTTCCCGGTCGTCACAACCGATGGTCCGGTTGTTGTGTTCCAGTTCATAAATCATATTGCCGGGGATAATGCGTTCCGGCGCATGGACCAGATGCACTTTTTTATCTGCCCGCTCCACAATGGGACGGACGTGCCGGTCGATGGTTCCCGGCGATATGGTGGACTCGATAATCAGCACCGCTTCCGGCGGACAGACGCTTAGCACGCTTTCCACCGCCCGCTCCACGTAAGAGGCATCCACCTTTTTGCTGAACTCGTCATAAGGGGTCGGCACGGAAATCACATACATGTCCGCTTTCCGGTATTCCGTCGTAAAACGGATTCCCTTTTCCACCGCCCGCCGGTACAGTTCCAAAAGCCCGTCCTCCTGAAACGTTACCCGGGAATGGTTTAACTCCTCCACCACGTTCCCGTTATAATCCGTTCCCACCACCTCCACACCGTTGGCGGCCAGCATCAGCGCCGTGGGCAGTCCGATATATCCCAGTCCGATCACATTTACCATTGTCTGATCCCCATTTCTGCGCGGCTTTTTGCGGATGCCGCACGGACGCAAATCTATCCTTCAAAATCTTTCGCAATACGCTTTATTTTCCGTTATCCTGCACATATTCCACCACCGGCCGCAAAACCGCTTCCATGGAAACCGTTTTTTCCGCATATTCCCGGATTTGTCTCACCAGCGTGCAGACTTCCCTTCCGCAAAGTTCGTCGTAAAAAACCGCCACCTGTTCCATATCCACCGCGCTTTTGTCGTTGGGAAACCGCCTGTAATACGCAGGATCCCCCTCTTCCAACGCCCGCTCCCGGCATCCGGCGATAATCGGCAGACCCTTGGCCAGATATTCCGACGTTTTGAGCGTACTGATGCTGTCCAGGCCCAATTTGTACATCCCGAAGGAGGCCAGCGCGATATCCGCTTTTTCATAAAGCCGTTCCAATTCCTCCCCCGTCTTTTTCCCGTAAAAAACCACCTGTTCCGAAAGCTTCCATTTTTCCGAAAGCTTCCGGTATCTTACGTATTCCGGGCCTTCCCCGACCAGATGCAGCCGGAACTTTCTTTCCCCCCGGTATCGGTGCAGCCCCTGCAGAATCCGCTCATAGCCGTGATGCCGCTGAAAGTTTGCCACCGCCAGCAGATGGATGGCGTCCCCCTCCCTCCGCATCTTTTGTACCGGACGTATTTTTTCGATATCCACCCCGTTCATGGTACGGATACAGGGAACCCTGAAAATCACTTCATCCCGGGAGTAGGTAACAAAACGGTCCACGGCCTCCCTGAGCCGGCCCCTGTATAAAAGTTCCTTAAAATAAAACGGCCAGGTATCCCACTTTCCGAAATCGTCCCGGTTGTACGGATAGGTAAATACCTCCACAATGATTTTACAGGCCGGATACTTTCTCTTGATCTCCCGCAAAAAGGAAACATATTTTTTATCGGCCACCGCACGGCGGATATATAAAAAATCCGGCTCTGCAATCCGTTCCAGCGCCTCTCCATACGCCCGTTCAATGGACATCTGCGGCAGAAGCCCTATCACCCGTTTCGGCAGGCTTCTCGGGATATCCTGAACCAGCGTCTCTTCCATGGAAAAATATTTTGCAAACTCTGCGGTCTGCATCGCAATTTTTTTTGCCACCCCGGAGGTTTTTCCCCCGCCGAAATGCACATAATATCCTTTTTTCATACCGCCCCCAAATATAGCCCGGCTGATGGTTCAGTCCCGGATCCACAGCGTAATCCGTTCCGTATCCAGCGTGGCCGGATGATATCCCTCCATAGCCGCATACCGTCCGGCGGCCGTCACCAGCACGCTGTCTTTGGCCGGATGCAGGGCCGCCAATTCCTCCGCTCCCGAAACCCACCGGTAATCCTGCCACAGATAGCCGTAAAGCAGGGCATTGGCATCCAGACTGTCGTTCACATAATAAACCTCTATGTCCTCTTTTCCCAAATACCCGGCCACCGTGATAAAATCGGCCTGCCTGCCTTTCCCGTCCACAATCCGGTTGCTGTAATAAGGGTGCTGCACCATATTGACGATGCACAGCCCCAAGGCGCCTATCCAGGCAGCCTTCCAAAACAGCCCCTGCAAAAACGCGGGATCTTTTTTCCGGAATGCCCAAACCAGCACCGCAAACGATAAAACCGTAAACAGCAGGGCAATACAGGCCGAAAAACCCCAAAACACATATTTGTTCAGATTTTCCAGGATCAGCGTCACATGGCAGTCCATGATCGCCATCCGGGTATGATTTTTCATGATTCCATAATACATGGCGCAGTACAGCCCGGTTCCGGCGTAGGCCAGAAGCAAAATCCGCCTGCCCCGCCATTGTGCGCCACGGATTTGGAGCAGGAAGATCAACAGCGGAATTCCAAATCCGAAAAAGTACCGGAAGAGAAATTTCAGCGGAAGCAGGTTTCCCGTCTCCTCCGGTAAAAGCACCGTCACGACCGTCTCCGCAATCATCAAAAGAATGGCCGTATGGCAGAACCCCAGAAACTGCCGGCCGGTTTGGGAAAAATTTTTGCGGTACAAAAGCGGGAATACCACCGGCAGAACGCCGGTACACAACAGGAAAAACACCGCATAATAAAGCAAACCGCTGCCTGCCGTGACCACCGTCTCGCTGCGGATGGGCAGCAGCCGCAAAAGCTGGGAAGCATAATGGTTTTCCCCCTGGTTTCCCCCGTTGGCAAACCAGACCCCGGTCTTGACCAACGCGGTAAGGACGCACCAGACACCTGCCACAAACAGGCATTTACCGATTCCCCGCTTTTTATTCTCCCGGTGCGCCCATAACAGGAGCAGGCAATACGCCGCAATCAAAACTATCCCGTTGGTTTTCACAAAAAAGGCGGCGGAGAGCGTCAGCGCCGCCGCTGCGCAGTAGCGGTTACGGGTTTTTCCCTCTTCCAAATCCCGGTATACAAAATAAAAACACCACATCAGCACCGGATAAAATAAAACCTCCTGCATCAGATAACAGGTATCGATCATATCCGGAATCAAAAGGGAAAAAGCACAAACCATCACCGCCTTTTTAGCAGGCAGCATTCTTTTGGCCAGCAGATAAACCGGAAAAACGGCAGAACACATCACCAGAACATTGAGCAGCCGCAGGGTAAAAAGAATGGTCTGCGGCCTGTAAAAAAAATACGCGACGGAAAGCAGCATGGGATACAGGACGCAGTCGTAACCAAAATACCTGTATCCCTTTTGGAAGGAACCGGTATGATGAAACGACTTTGCCAGGGAAAGGTATAAGTCCTCGTCCAAAAGCAAATGCACCGGAACGGTCATATTGGATACCGCAAAGGTATACAAAAGCACCGCCAGCACATAAAGTATTCCGATCCAAATCCATCCTTTCTTTTCACGCAAGATACCGCCCAGTCCTTCCTCTGTAAAAATCCCGGATCCCCAAAAGAACCGCCCTGGCCTGCCCGGTCTGCCCCCGCAGCAGCCAGATTGCCGTCCATGCGCCCCGGTTTAACATAAAATACAGCCAAAATACCAAGTAGTTGCCCCTGCCCAGATGCTTTTTATGGCACATCAGCCAATTTCTCGTGATGTAGTACACACAGGCAGGATTGTCATTGCCCTTGGTGGAACCATTGACTTTATGGTACAGTTTCGCAGTCGGAACATAAACGACTTGTACGCCCTTTTCTCCCGCCCGCATAAAGTACTCCGTATCCTCATAGTACAAAAAGAAGGACTCGTCCAAAAATCCCACCTTTTCCAGTGTCTTTCCGGAAAAGAGCAGACAGCAGCCGTTTGCGTTTGCACACTTCTTTTCCGCATCATAGGCGGGCCCATCCTTCCGGTTTTCCCCCAGCGCAAACGGCTTTTTCACCACCCTGGAAAAGCCCCCGCCCGCCGACCAGATCGTATCCCTGCGGTCAAAATAAAAAATCTTGGGAACCGCGATGCAGTCCGGATAAGTCACCACAGCCCGCACCAGTTCGCCGATCATCCCTTTTTCCAGACAGGTGTCGTTGTTGAGCAGCAAAATAAAATCCGTACCGTCCTCCAGCGCCCTCCGGATTCCCGCATTGTTGGCCGCCGCAAAGCCAAGGTTTTCCCCCATATACAGCAGGGTCAGGTTTGGGCAGCCTTCCCACGTCTCATCCAGCCTCTCCATGGAACCGTCTGCGGAACCGTTATCCACCACATAAATATGCAGTTCCTGTTCCCAACCGTTCTCCAGAACGGATGCGATACAGGTATCATTATAGACCAGTCCGTTATAATTGACAAGAATTACCGAAACTTTCACCACCGACTCCCCTTACTTGGCAAAATGCAGGATACAGTCCAAATATTGTCTGGAAATCCTCTCTTTTTCATACACAGAGGCATCCAACCGGTTCTCCCCGGACGGATTTTTCTCCATCTGCGCAATCCAATCCGACACACTATAGGGATCTTCCACATAGTTGGCCATATTCTGCGTCACCTCCGGAATGCAGGTACATCTGGTGGTGATTACCGGCGCCTGCAGCAGCATCGCCTCCACCGGGGGCATTCCAAATCCTTCAAACACACTGGGAAACAAAAAAGCCCGGCAATTTTTCAACAGGCAGAATTTCTCGTCATTCTCCACAAATCCGGTAAGACAAACCACATCCTCCAAATGCTTTTCCCGTATCAGCGCCTTTAATTTCTCACTCTGAAATCCCGACACGCCGGAAATCAAAAGCTTTTGCGGCAGATCCAAATTGTCCCTGCGCACCTTCTCCATCACCGACACCAGCGTCATCAGGTTTTTATGGGGAATCAGCTGGGAAAGGGTATAATAATATGCCCCCTTCTCCACGCCGTATTTTTGCCGTAATGCCCCGAATACCCCTTCCCCGGGTTCCTCCACCGCAATGGGATTGTAGATCACCTGAATTTTTTCCGGATTGAAATGAAAGTGTTCCACCAAATCCTGCTTAACATACTCCGAAATCACCACCACCTTTTTGGAAAAAAGGCGGTTTGCATACCAGCACAGCCAGGAATAGGCCACCTCATAAAAGGGATGATATTTGGGATAATGATACGCCTGTATGTCGTGGATGGTGTTCATCCACGCGACCCCGCCGTTGAAAAACGGACGGAAAAAAACCGGACAAAAACATACCCGCAAGCCGTTTTTTCTCAGGAAACGGTTTTCGGACAGGTTTTGCCAGACCAGCCTCCTGCCGATTTTTTCCGACTCTACCGGAGCCGTCAGCATCCGGAAACGCTTGTCCGCAAGGTAATGGGTAAAGGTATCCGCATTATCCCTGGCCGCCACCAGTACAAAACGAAACGGCTCTTTCAGCTGCATCAGCCCGTCCAGCAGGTTTCGGATGTAAAATTCCGTACCGCCCACTTTTTTGGGCCGAAGCCAAAGTAAATCAATCGCAATCTCTTTCATTTCCGACCTCCGTTTTGGGTGTCTTACCGAAACTGCCCCAGTACCCGCAGCGTCCGCATAATGTCGATCCAAAATGCCCCCCGGATCCCGTTTTCCCGAAGCGCCCGATGGCCTTCCCGCAAAGAAACCAGATACCCTCCCAATCCCTTTGTGCTGACCCCGCCGTAAAACATCCGTACCACCGTCTCCGGCACATAGGCCAGCTTTACGTCCCCGTCTTTCAAAATCCGCACCATAAACTCGTAGTCGGCTGCTCCCTGATAGTCCGTCTTGTACAGTCCGTACCGTTCATAAACCTCCCTGCGCAAAAACAGCGTGGGATGCCCCGGCATCCATCCCTGCCGGATGGTTCCCTGCCCCATCCTCCAGCTGCGGATTACCTTCTCCCCCTCCACATAAACCAGATCCGCGTGGGAACCGTCAAAGTTTCCGTCCCGCATGGCTTCCACACAAAGCCGGACGGCATCCGTACGCGCAAACATATCGTTAAAAAAGACAATGACCGAACCCGTGGAAAGCCCGTAGCTTTTATTCATGGCATCATAAAGGCCGCCGTCCTTTCCGGACCGCCACCGCACGTCCATGTCCGGCAGTTTCGCATATTCCTCTATTACATCCAGCGTCCCGTCCGTGGAACCGCCGTCCCAGATTACCACTTCTATGGAAGGGTAGTCCTGCGCGCGCACACTCTCCAGCGTCATCCGCATATGCGCGATATTGTTAAAAGTCGTCATGACCACCGACACTTTATCCATTTCCGGCCCTGTCCTCCGCGCCAATCTCCGGCACATCCAAAACGTCCTGCGCCTCCTTTTTTTCTTCCGTCCGCCGCACGCGCAAAGCGCTTTCCTTTTTAAGCAGTTCCCGCACTTCCCGCTCCAGAATGGCCTGTCCCTGGGTCAAACTGCGGATTTTGCGCGCCTGTCTCGAGACAATGGAGGTCAGTTCCATCAAAAGCATCATCAAAAAAGCGATGCAGATCAAAAACAGGCCGTTCATATTGTCCGTCACCCCGAGCAGATGAATAAACCAGGGCAAAACATTCGGAAAAATCACCAGCACCGCCATGGCCGCCCCTGCCAGCAGCCACAAAAGGGTATACTTTAATTCAATTGCCTTATTTTTCAAAAACAGCAGAATCAGCACCAGATACACGATCAGCGCAATGGCCAGCGTAATGCGCAGATTCGTAGGCAAAATACTCGATCTCATCTTAACTTCCGCACTCCTTTATCTTCTCACCCCGTAGCTGATTCTCCGGATGAGAATCGCCAGCGTCACCTTGATCATATAATACACGGATTTGCGAAAGTCGATGGAACTCTCCCCGTTTTCCCTCTCCCGCATCACTACCGGAACCTCCTTGATCTTTCCGTGGTACATCACCGCCGTGATGATCGCTTCCGGCTCCGGATAATCGGAAGGGTAATCTCGCGCATAAATTTCGATAAAACGCCTGTCCACCGCACGAAAACCGCTGGTGACATCCTTGACACGCACCCCTGTACACAGCCGGATCAGGGCGCTCAAAATGCCGATCCCCATTCTCCTGGAAGCCGAGGACTGAAACCCCTCCCGTTCCAGAAAACGGGAGCCCACCACCACATTGGCTTCCCCGTCCAGAATGGGCTGTACCACTTTTTCCACAAAGGACACATCATGCTGTCCGTCCCCGTCGATCTGCACGGCCACCGAATATCCATACTTTTTGGCATAACGGTATCCGGTCTGCACGGCGCCGCCAATCCCCAGGTTGATGGGCAGATTGACTACGTTAAACCCCTTCTGCTCGCAGATTTCCCCGGTATGATCCGTGGAACCGTCGTTGATCACCACGTAATCGTACTGGGGATAATGATTCTCCAAATTCCGGACAATCTTTTCGATATTTTCTTCCTCATTAAAAGCCGGTATGATCAAAAGCGGCTTTTGATTTTTGTCCATAACACTCTCCCACACTGCTCTGCCAGCAGCAGCAGCGCCATATAAAACACGCCGAACCCGTAAATCACATAACGCTGCATGCCGAAAAATACCACGCTGATCACGACCACCATCCCTGCGTTGAGCGCAAGGGCGCAAAGCATGAATTTCCCCCGCTCAGGAGAAAACAGCCGGAATCTGCTCCCTGTCAGCAACAGTCCGATTGCGGCCCCATACGCCAACAGGGTGTAAAGATGGCAAATCCCGTAAATTTTTTCCACCTGAAAAAATACGGTGCTCACAAACCCCTGCGGCAGCATCCATAACGTATGATACAGCATCCTCGGCCAATGTTTCTTCAGCAAAGCAAACGCCACGGTACGGTTTGCCTGCGTCTGGTTTTGTAAAAGCGCAGACTGGGGATTTTCCTCCCGGTAAGCCTTCCAGCCCTCCGTAGAAGTATAAGCGCCCTGCGCCGTCCCGTTCATAATATCTTTCCACATCCAAAGCCCTTTCCCCGCATAAGCATAACGGGCTTTGGATGTTTCTGCCGCTTCATAAAATTTCCGGAACAGTTTTTGTATTTCGGGGTCGGCAAAAAGCGCGCTGTCCTCCTCCTCCATCTCATAAAGGGTCCGGCAGAGAAGCACGCTGTCAAACTGTCCGGTCACGTTAGAACTATCCGCCTGCGCAGGGACAGCCGCCGCTGCCAGTATCCCGTTTCCCGGTCCGGCAGCCCGCCCGCCGTCCGGGCACTTCCAAGGCACGGTCGTTTCCCCCAAAGCTGCAGTCCCTGCCTGCGCACTTCCCGCAAGCTTCGCCGCCTCCCGCGCCGCAACCGTCTGCAGCCTGCCGTTTGCCTGCAGTAAAACCGCTTCCGAAAGCAAAAGCGCTAAAATCCCGGCAGGCACGGCCGCCGTACAGCCAAGCAGCAGAACCCCCTTGGATTTTTTGGCCGCTTTCGCGACGATCCCATACATCAGCGCCAGCGCGGCAAACCCGAAGCAGATCTGCATCTGCGTCCGGATCAGGGCCAAAAGCAGCGCCGTTCCAAACGTCCCCAAAAGCCAGCGCGCCCTGCCGCCGATCACACTTTGTACAAACGCGATCACAAACAGGTAAAAAAGCGGATACGTCAACGCCTCCGTCAAGATGCTGTGATTTACCAGCGTCTCCGGGAAATCCAGCGTAAAGGGAACCAGCAATGCCAGCGTACCCAGACCGGTCACCCAAAATCCGGGATGAAACCGCCTGCAAACCCAAAAGACAAAAAGGAACAGACACAGGGCGGTAAGCAGCGTCTGGGTGACGACAACGCCGTACAGAAATCCTTTCTCCCCCAAAACGAGTCTGTGCAAATGGATAAAGAGTTGGTAGAGCGGCATCACGCCTTCCGCTCCCTTGATCGTGATATACTGCCAACTGTCCGGATATTCATAATATCCGGGCTTCCCGGCAAAAACCAGAAACGACAGCACTGCGGCCCCCAGCCCGATATAAAAAATTATTTCTTTCCTTATCCCAGCCATAATTTCCCTTTTCATGCTTCCCGGCATTCCGCCTGCGCCGCCCCCAAACATCTCCTTTTCCTTTGCGGGCGAAAACCGTTACTCTCCCAGCACTTCCCGTTTGGGTTTCTCACATACTTTCCCGTCGGCCACCTCAAACACGATATCCGCGTTCCGTATGGTCGTCAGGCGGTGCGCAATGATCAAAATGGTTTTCTGCCCCTGCAGATGATCAATGGCCTCCATGACGGCGGCCTCCGTCTCGCTGTCCAGCGCGGAGGTCGCTTCATCCAGTACCAGCACCTCCGGGTCATGATACAGCGCCCGGGCGATACCGATGCGCTGCCGCTGTCCCCCGGAAAGGCGCACCCCCCGGTCTCCCACAAACGTATCCAGACCGTCCGGCAGATTTTCGATAAATTCATACAGCTGCGCCTTTTTCACCGCCTCCAGCACCGCTTCCTCGTCGATATTTTCCCTGCGGATTCCAAAAGCGATATTGTTGCGGATGGTATCGTCGGACAGATAAATGACCTGGGGAATATAACCGATTTCCCGCTGCCAGACATAGGGATGCTTGTGAATATTTAAATCGTCCGCATACACCCTGCCCATCTGCGGCCGTAAAAGTCCCAAAATAATATCCACCATTGTGGTTTTTCCCGCGCCGGAAGGACCGATGAAGGCGGCTGTTTTTCCTTTCGGAATCGTAAGGTTCACGGCGTTCAACACCTGCTCCTCCGAGTCCGGATAATGGTAGCTTACGCTTTTGACCCGGATTCCCCGCCCGAAGTTCCAGTCCATCTCCTCCTTTACCTTGGCCTCCGGCTCCTCCTCGATCTGTTTTAAGTCATGATAAATCAAATCCAGGGACGGATAGGAATACAGGATGTCGGCCACATGCTCGTTGATCTTTCCTACTGCCGGAAGCAGCCGGAAAGCCGCCACCGCAAACACGGCCAGCTGGGAAATGTAGTTGGTGATATCCCCCTGCCCCCAAAACATTTTCACAAGGATGGCCAAAAGCAGGCTGGACATGCAGACTGCCTCCACAAAGTAACGGGGCAGCACCGCAATCAGGCGGTTGATGCGCAGTCCGTAAATATATTTTCCGAAATACTCCTCATAGGAATCCACAAAATAGTCTTCCCGGTTGAGAATTTTCAGTTCCTTGATCCCCCCCAGCGACTGATTCACCCATTGGTATAGCTTTCCCTTGTAAATCTGACACTGCGCCCCCAGGTTTTTTGAAAATTTTTTGGAAATTGTGGTAAAAATACCGATACACAACACCAGCATCACAAGCACAATCACAGTGATGGACTGACTTTCCGAGAAGAGAAAAATTCCCAGCACCATACATACCACAATCTCCGCAATCAATTCCATCACATGAATGATCCCTTTGGTGAACAGGTCGGTATCCTCCTGCAGGCTCCGCTGCAGCACCGCAATGTTTTTGCTCAAGTGAAAGGTGTAAGGTTCCCGAATATAAGG
>DERU01000153.1:1500-1863 GCA_002361095.1 Lachnospiraceae bacterium UBA3332 | reverse complement strand
GTAAGGTTCCCGAATATAAGAACGCAAAAGCCGGACCGATATTTTTTTCTGGATCCCATAGGAAAATTTATAAATCCAATTCCGCTCCAGCGCGATAAAAACATTTTTAAAAATATAGATAAATATGATCGTTCCCGCAATGGCCGCCAGAAAGTCCCTGGATTCGGCAAAGCCGCCCTTCGCATACAAAAAGCGCAAAAGATCCGATTCCTGAATGCTGGAAGGATCCATGATGACATTGACAAAAGGGCTGAAAATCGCCACTCCCATCAATTCCAAAAAGCTGCCGACCACCACCACCGCAAGCAGGAACAGTATTTTGATTTTATCTCTCCGGTCAAAAATATAGCGCAATTTTGTCAG
>DERU01000153.1:983-1149 GCA_002361095.1 Lachnospiraceae bacterium UBA3332 | reverse complement strand
ATGGTTTTCCTCATTTCTTTTCGCTTTTCCGTTTCCCTGCCCCGGCATTTCGGTAGGCCGAAAGCGTCCGCGCCACCACCTCATCCCAGTTGTATCTGCCGCAGATATAATCCGCGCTTTCCTGCCTGTAAGCGTCTACCTGCTCCGGATGCGCCAGCAGCCATTC
>DERU01000153.1:0-657 GCA_002361095.1 Lachnospiraceae bacterium UBA3332 | reverse complement strand
TCCGGATGCGCCAGCAGCCATTCCAGCTTACTTTGCAAGTCGGCCGTATCCGACTTATGGAAGGAAACCGCACATTCTCCCACCACTTCCAGATTTTCCGCAATATCGCTGACCAGACAGCAATTTCCGTAACTCATGGCCTCCAAAAGGCTGACCGACATTCCCTCCACATCGCTTGGCAGCACATACACATATGCGTTGGAACAAAGTTCCTCCAGTACACGCCCCTGCACGAAATCCGTCCAGAGAATCCTCTCGTCCGCCTCCGCCATGGCCATGATTTTATCCAAATATTCCTGCGAATGGCTGACGCCGCCCGCAATCACCAGTTTTTTGTCCGTCTCAATTGCGGAAAACGCCTCTATCAGATAGTGCAGTCCTTTTTCCGGTACGATCCGCGCCAAAAACAGAAAATAGCCGTCTTTTTCCAGGCCAAACCGTTCGCGGATCAAATCAGCCTCCGCTTTGACCGGTCTGTTGACGCCGTTGGGAATATACAGCGTTTCCCGCCCGTAGGTTTTCCTAAAATACTCCTGCACGTTTTTGGACAGCACAATCACCTCGTCCGCATATTTGGCCGCTGTTTTTTCCCCGAACCGCAGCACTCTGGTCGCAAAACCGCCCCATTTGGCCCGCTGCCAGTCCAGCCCGTGGATG
>DERU01000298.1 GCA_002361095.1 Lachnospiraceae bacterium UBA3332 | reverse complement strand
CTATGTGATATTGTCGAATAATAAAAGTGATTTATTTCCGAAAATATCCTCTTTTTCCGGAAAACAAATCACTTTTCAGGATTTTTATAAAATTTGTTCTCAAGCCATGAAACAATTTTCAGTCTTTCGTCCCGTCCTGTCCTTTTTCCGCCTTTGCCATACGTTTGCGGTACTCCATCGGGCTGCAGCCCACCGCCTTGCGGAATACACGGTTGAAATAGTAAATATCGTTATAACCGGACTGGAACGCAATCTCCGTCACCAAATCCTGCGTATGTAAAAGCAGTTCCTTCGCCCTTTCAATCCGGATCTGCTGCAGATAGTCCCCGAAAGACAATCCGGAAAACCGTTTGAATATAATGCAGAAATAGCTTCTGCTGCAGCCGATGTGATCCGCCACCGTGCTGGTGGACAAATCCTCGCCGAGGTGTTTTTTCATATATAGGACAGCTTTGAGAATCCGCCCCGCATCACTTCCCAAAGATAAACTGTCCGCATCTTCATAAACCCTCCTGCGATACTCTGCAAGCCATCCGACCATCTCCTCTGTCCTGGAAAGCAGGGGAACCGTACTCTCCGGAAGTTCCAGCATATTTTCCAGTTCCCCGATACAGCGCGCCAGCATCATCTCCAGCCTGCGCACGGAAAGCAGCTTAGGCTCCACCTCCCGGATGCATTCCTGTAATCTTCCGAAAGCGCCATCGTCAAAAAACCAGTGCTGCAGCCTGCATTCCTCCCAGACCGCCCCCAAATCCGGTTCCTCTTTCTCCACCGTTTCCGCTTTCCTTGACCGGGCTTTGTACTTTTCCACAATCCTTTCCAGAACCGTATCACAGTGATCCAGTTCCATGGAGGTTTTTGAAATGTAATCCAGTCCGCCAAGGCGCAAAGTCGCCTGCACATAGGAAAAATCCTCAAAAAAGGAAAGCACGACAAATTCTATGTCCGGTTTCTGCCTGCGGCACTCTTCCATGAAAGCAATCCCGTTCATTTCCGGCATGTCAATATCCACAAACACCAAATCCACCGGGTATTGTGCGATAAACTGCAGGGCCGCCTTTCCGTTCTGCACGTCCCCCACCACTGTCATGCCGAATGTTTCCCAGTTCATCAAGGACACCAGACCTTTGCGCGCCAATTTGTCGTCATCGACTATCAAAACCCTGATCATGTTCCCTCTCATTCTGCCGCATTTAACGTTTTTTCGCCTGCAGCGGAATCATTATGGTGACTTTCGTTCCTCTTCCCAGTTCACTGTTGATCGTAAGGATACAATTGTTTCCGTAAAACCCTTCCAGACAGTGCCGCACATAGCGCAGCCCGATTCCTGCCATTTCCTCCGTTCCGTTTCCTTTATAATGGAACGGACGGTTCAGTTCCTCTAACTTTTTCCTGTCAAGTCCCTCTCCAAAGTCCTGAATGGTAAGCACCGCATAGCCGCGCCGCTCGTCGCAAAAAATACGGATTTCTATCATGCCCCTCTCGCCCAATCCGTAACGGAGCGCATTTTCGATCAACGGCTGTAAAAGCATCCGGATGGTTTCCGTTTCCAAATAGTCTCCCTGCTCCACCTCCAGCGTCACTTCAAAATCATAGCGCTGTTTTTGCAGGCTGATATATTTTCTGGCGATTTCCGCCTCGGTGCGCAGGGTACTGGTTTTTTCCTCTTTTCCCAGATTATATGCCAGCAGGGCTTTGAAATCCGACAGGAAACGGCTGATCTGTTCCTGATTGGCAAGCTGTGCCATCCATTGTACGGAATTTAAGGTATTGAGAAGAAAATGCGGATTGATCTGGTACATCAGCTTTTCCCGCTCTGTCTTTTGCCGCTTTTCTTCCTCCTCCTGCACATCCGAAAGCAGTTTGCGGATATGGATTTTCATCTCGTTGATCTGGTGCATCAATTCGTTAAACTCCAGAATCTCCATATCCTCCCTGACCAATTCCAGCTTTCCTTTCCCGACTTCAATAATCGCCTGCTCCAGCCGGTCGATGGGATTGCCCAGCATCTTTTTGGTGGCAAATACCAGCAGTGCCACCGGTACGAGGGAAAACAGACACAAAACCACAATCCGCTCATACCATTCCCACATTTCTTTCTGGTATCTGGCCAACGGCACACCGTTTACATACACAAAGCCCATCTTGGATGTTCTTGCAACCATATAATAACCGTCATACTCCCCCGCAAGGCTTCCGTTTTCATCCGGTAAAAAGGACAGCATATCCCCCTTATGAAAATCGCTGCAATTGGTAAAAAGTACCTTGCCGTCTTTATCCAGCTGCAGGCTGATATAGGAACTGTCCCCTTCCTCCTGCCCATATTTTCCGACATTGGCCTTCATCTCAATGTAAATATCATACTCCTTCTCCGCAAAACGCTGTCCCTGCCGCAGCATGGAGACCATGGTTGCGGTACTGTAATTGGTACAGGAGGGATGCAAAGCCTCAAACCGGTTCCCGTCAATCTGCATGATACAGTCCGCCTCCGAAATCCCCCTGTCCGCAAAGGATTCGTTTTCAAACAGCGATACCTTTGTGGCGCTGTCCAGGTAAGCCGCATAATGCACATAGGGATTGGTAAATCCTATGGAGACAATTTCATTTTCCAGTTCCCGCTTACGCGTGAACTTGTCAAAATTGTTTTCCGCCTGCAGATAATGCAGCAGCATCGTGCCCGTGCTTCCTCCCTCCCCCAGCTGCTGCATCATCCTGACCATGGTAAAATAGCAGAATTCCAGATGTTCCACTTCTTTGTTGATATTGGTTCTCATGGCATCCTCCATCCGGTTTTGCCGGATGGAGCGGATGGTGACATAGGAAACCATGACGCAGGACCAGATACCGGCCAACAGGCCGATTATGCCGATAAGCAGAATCCGTCCCTGAAACGACCTGATAATCTTTCCCTTTTTCATAGCAAACCTGTCCGGGCCGTAATGCCCATATCATCCAGCTTTTGATACGCAGTCTCCACCACGCCGTCGTAAACCTGCGCAGGGTCATGACAGTCCGATCCCACATAAACGGCAATCCCCGTACCCTTTACCCGCTCCCAAAGCTTCTCATGGGGATACTGGTAACGCTCCCCGTCCGGATACTGCTTTTTTTCCCGCCGAAACCCGTTGGCATTATATTCCAGGGCAAAACCATATTTGACCGCGCCGTCGATCAGAATATCGCAGGCCCTGTCACAGTGCACATCCCATGCCAGATCATTTAAAAAAATCAGATCCGGATGGGCCGCATATGCAAAGTAACCCGTACGCATGGCTTCCACCACATTGGCGCTGTATACCTCATACTCCGCCGTATCCCGGATGCGGTACACATTGATCAGTTCCCCCTGCTTTGTCTCATAAAAATGCTGTCCCAAAAGCAGATAGGAACACCCCTTGCCGGAAAGCAGTTTCTCATAAAAATCACGGTCTTCGCGCACATATTCCCCCTCAAAACCGCAAAGAATCTCTATCTTTTCCCCAAACTCCCCTGCCAGCGCTACAATCTCCCGCTCATATTCCCCCAACTCCGCATACGGCATGCGCAATCCAAAACGGTCGTCATAAAAAGGCATGTGATCGGAAAATCCCAGCCTGGTCACCCTGCTTTTGACCGCCTCTTCCACATACTCCCGGGCTTCCCCCCGGGCATGCCGGCAACGCCTGCAATGCGTATGATAGTTTACCCTTTCCCTCTCCTGCCCCATACTCCTCCGTTCCGCCGCCAAAATCGGCTTTGTCTACCGCACATTTTTACCCCCACATCCTAGTTTTTAATTAGTGTCTGCTGAACAAG
>DERU01000181.1:9317-9753 GCA_002361095.1 Lachnospiraceae bacterium UBA3332 | reverse complement strand
CTGCAGAACCTTCTGGAGATGATCCTTCTGACGGCGGAGGTGTTGGAGCTCAAGGCCAATCCGAACCGTATGGCGAGGGGGCTTGTCATTGAGGCGGAGCTGGATAAGGGAAGAGGTCCTGTGGCGAGAGTGCTGGTACAAAAAGGCACGCTGCATGTGGGCGATTTCGTATCCGCCGGTTCCTCCAGCGGCAAAGTGCGCGCGATGATTGACGATAAGGGAAAACGTGTCAGGGAAGCAGGTCCTTCCATGCCGGTGGAAATACTGGGGCTTTCCGATGTGCCGGATGCGGGAGACGTATTCCTTGCCCACGAAAGCGATAAGGAGGCCAAGTCCTACGCCGCCGCCTTTATTAAGCAGAACAAGGAAAAGAAACTGGAGGAGACCAAATCCAAGATGTCCCTCGACGATTTGTTCAACCAGATTCAGGAGGGCA
>DERU01000181.1:6418-8996 GCA_002361095.1 Lachnospiraceae bacterium UBA3332 | reverse complement strand
CGTCAAGGCGGACGTACAGGGCAGTGTGGAAGCGGTCAAACAAAGCCTGCTGAAACTTTCCAACGAAGAGGTCGTGGTGAAATGTATCCATGGAGGCGTTGGCGCCATCAACGAATCCGACGTCACGCTTGCAAGCGCATCCAATGCCATCATCATCGGCTTTAATGTGCGCCCCGATGCGACGGCAAAAGCAACTGCGGAGGCAGAAGGAGTGGATGTGCGTCTCTACAGGGTAATTTATCAGGCCATAGAGGATATCGAAGCGGCCATGAAGGGTATGCTGGATCCGATCTTTGAGGAGAAAGTAATCGGGCATGCGGAGGTACGGCAGATCTTCAAGGCATCCGCAGTGGGTAACATCGCAGGTTCTTATGTGCTTGACGGTATGTTCCAGCGTAACTGCAAAATCAGGATTACCAGGGAAGGCGAACAGATTTACGAGGGAGCCCTTGCGTCTTTGAAGCGTTTTAAAGACGATGTGAAAGAAGTGAAAGCAGGCTATGAATGCGGCCTTGTATTTGAAGGCTTCGACAAGATGCAGGAACTTGACATTGTGGAAGCCTATATCATGGTGGAAGTGCCGCGCTGATTCGGATACAGAAAGGCTAAAATGAGCAGAAACAACGTAAAAGGAAACAGGATTAACGGTGAAGTGCAGCGTGTGCTGGCACAGGTGATCCGGGGTGAAATCAAGGATCCCCGGATTGCCCCCATGACCAGCGTCGTGTCTGTGGAAGTGGCGCCGGATTTGAAAACATGCAAAGCATATATCAGCGTATTGGGGAATGAAGAGGCGCAAAAAAATACGCTTGCAGGCCTCAAAAGCGCGGAAGGGTTTATCCGGGGCAGGCTGGCCAAAGAGGTAAACCTGCGCAATACGCCTACCATTCAGTTTGTGATGGATCAGTCGATTGCCTACGGCGTTGCCATGTCCCATAAGATTGACGAAGTTATGGCACAGCAGCGGGCACATAAAGGCGTGGAGGATGAAGATGAAGAAAATTTTGGAGGAGCTTAACGGAACGGAGAAGATCGCCGTCAGCGGGCACGTGAGGCCTGACGGCGACTGTGTCGGTTCCTGTATGGGATTATACCTATTCCTGAAAAAGGCTTTGCCCTGTGCGCAGATAGATTTATATCTGGAAAAGCCTTCCCCGATTTTTGACTGCATCGACAGGATCAAAGAAATAAAATCCGACTGCAGTGCGGATATCGCCTATGATGTCTGCATTGTGGTGGATACGTCAAACGATCGGATGGGCGAGGCGGAAAAATATTTTCACAGTGCAAAAAAGACAATCAACATTGACCACCATATCAGTAATGCCGCCGGATGCGGCACCGTAAACTATGTCAATCCGCAGGCAAGTTCTGCCAGTGAACTGGTTTATGAACTTCTGGAGGAATCTTTGGTGGATGAAGCGATCGCAAAAGCCATTTATATCGGCATCATCCACGATACAGGGGTGTTTCAGTATTCCAATACCACCCCCCATACACTGGAAGTTGCGGCAAAACTGATCGGTTACGGTTTTGATTTTCCCGGTCTGATCGACCGGACGTTTTATGAAAAAACATATGTACAAAATCAAATTTTGGGCAGGGCGCTTTTGGAAAGCATTCTGTTTATGGACGGCAGATGCATCGTCAGCGGTATCGACAAAAAGACCATGGAATTTTATCATGCAGCCCCGGCGGACTTGGACGGTATTGTCAGCCAGCTTCGGATTACCACGGGTGTGGAATGCGCCATTTTCATGTATCAGACAGGCCCTATGGAATATAAAGTCAGCCTGCGTTCCAACGGAAAAGTAAATGTGGCAAAAATCGCGGCTTACTTTGGGGGCGGCGGCCATGTGCGCGCGGCCGGGGCCACCATGCAGGGAACGTATCACGACTGTATCAACAACATGTCCTTACATATCGAGAGACAGCTGGAGGAAGGAATTATCGCGTAAATGGACGGCATCTTAAATGTCTATAAACAGCCCGGCTTTACCTCCTTTGATGTGGTGGCAAAGCTGCGCAAAATCTGCGGTCAGAAAAAGATCGGTCACACAGGTACCCTGGACCCGGATGCGTCCGGGGTACTTCCGGTATGCCTTGGCAACGCTACCAAGCTATGCGACATGCTGACGGACAGGGATAAAGAATACCGTGCCGTACTGTATCTGGGGCGTGTCACGGACACACAGGACGCTTCCGGAAAAACGCTGGAAGAGCATCCGGTTTTGCTTACGCCTATGCAGATCAGGCAGGCGGTTTTATCATTCGTGGGGGAATATAACCAGATTCCGCCCATGTATTCCGCACTGAAAATAAACGGGCAGAAGCTTTGCGACCTGGCGCGCGCCGGAAAAGAAGTGGAACGCAGGCCCCGCAGCATTACCGTCCACTCCATCCGTATCGAGCAGATTGCGCTGCCCCGCGTAACCATGACCGTTTCCTGTTCCAAAGGAACCTATATCCGTACATTGTGCCATGATATCGGACAGCTGGCCGGCTGCGGCGGCATCATGGAAAGTCTGGTACGCACCCGTTCCGGCCGTTTTTGTCTGGAGGATGCCTACAAGCTGTC
>DERU01000181.1:5075-6125 GCA_002361095.1 Lachnospiraceae bacterium UBA3332 | reverse complement strand
AGGATGCCTACAAGCTGTCCCAAATTGAACAGCTTGCACAAAACGGACAATTGGAAACCGTCCTGCTGGCTGCGGATACTTTGTTTGAACACCTTATGGATGCCTGTGTCAAGCCGGAATTTTCCCGTCTTGCGGACAACGGAAATCCCCTGCTTTTGGAACAGCTGATGCTCGGGCCGCAAAAGAACGGATTGCCGGAAGAACAGGTATTTTTAGAAGACGGCCAACAGATACGGCTTTATGGAACTAATGGCTGTTTTTACGGTATTTATGGTTGGCGTGCGGAAGAAAACCGTTTAAAACCGGTCAAAATGTTCCTTTCCCGTTAGACACTTTACCACAAAGGGACATTTATGCCCAGAAAGGAGCGCTATGCGGATTATTTCCGGAACCTGTGAATTTGACACGGATCGTCCGTCTGCGGTCGCAATCGGGAAATTCGACGGACTTCACCGGGGACACAGGCTATTACTGGACCGGCTGCTGTCCGCCAAAAAAAAGGGGCTGCAGACAGTGGTATTTACTTTTGACCCGCCTCCGGCCGCTTTTTTTAGCAGGCAATTGGTAAAGGGCCTGACCACAAAAGAAGAAAAGCGGAGGTTTTTCCGCCAACTCGGCGTGGATCTTTTGGTGGAATTTCCCATGAATGAAACGACGGCGGCAACGCCTCCGGAAGCGTTTCTCACAGAATTTCTGCAAAAAAGACTGCGCACGGCCCTTGTGGTGGCGGGAACCGATCTTTCTTTCGGGGCACAGGGACGCGGAAACTGTGCGCTTTTGACGCAATACGCCGCATCCTGCGGTTATGCGGTGCAAATAGTGGATAAAGTATATGACGGTGAAGAAGCCATCAGTTCCACACGCGTGCGCAAAGCCGTCAAGGCAGGGAGAATAGAGGAAGCGCACCGCCTTTTGGGCGCTCCCTACGCAATCATGGGCCCCGTAGTACATGGCAGGAAACTGGGACGGACCCTCGGTTTTCCAACCGTAAACCAACACCCCCCTGCGGATAAGCTCCTGCCGCCGAACGGCGTTTATTT
This sequence comes from Lachnospiraceae bacterium UBA3332, assembly GCA_002361095.1. Taxonomy (GTDB): domain Bacteria; phylum Bacillota; class Clostridia; order Lachnospirales; family Lachnospiraceae; genus Gallintestinimicrobium. The sequence goes on along the minus strand of DERU01000181.1, from coordinate 5,085 downwards.
TTCACAGGTA
>DERU01000181.1:4215-4779 GCA_002361095.1 Lachnospiraceae bacterium UBA3332 | reverse complement strand
AGAGTGCTGTCACGGCGTATTTAGCGGGCTGACCAACATCGGCGTGAAACCTACGGTGGAACAAACGAAAAATGCCCCTCTCTGTGTGGAAACCTTCCTTTATGATTTTGACCGGAATATATACGATACCTTTATCACGGTCCGGCTTTTACGCTTTTCAAGGCCTGAGAAAAAGTTTGACACAATCGCAGATTTGAAAAAGCAGTTGGGGCAGGATATGGAATGGGGAAGAAAGTTCTTGTAAGTTTCTGTAAGATCAAGTAAAATAAGAATTGGGCCGTTTCAGAAATGATATGTGCAAAAGAGAAACCGTAACGCCGCCGTATAGCGGCAGAATGAGAGGAAGAAATGAACATAGGAGCGATGCTTTTGGCTCTGGCAGGCGGACTTGGCCTGTTCTTGCTGGGCATGCATATGATGAGCGACAGTATAGAGAAAGCTGCGGGCGCAAGACTGCGCGGCATTCTGGAATTGTTTACCACAAACAAATTTTTCGGCATGATTGTGGGAATTGTTTTTACGGCGATCATCCAGTCTTCTTCGGCCTGTACGGTCATGGTGGTC
>DERU01000181.1:1402-3947 GCA_002361095.1 Lachnospiraceae bacterium UBA3332 | reverse complement strand
TGTTCTTTACGGCGGTGATTCAGTCATCCTCGGCCTGCACGGTCATGGTGGTCAGTTTTGTCAATTCCGGTCTGATGACGCTATATCAGGCGGCCGGGGTGATTTTTGGAGCCAATATCGGCACCACAGTCACCTCACAGCTGGTATCTTTTAACCTTTCCGAGATTGCCCCCATATTTTTGCTTGCGGGCGCGCTGGTTGTCATGTTCTGCAAAGAACAGCGTATTGTGAAATTTGCCAACATTGTTCTCGGTTTCGGCGTTCTTTTTATGGGGCTCGACGGCATGTCCTCTGCAATGTCCGGTATGCGGGATATGCCCCAGATCGTACATCTTTTACATTCACTTACCAACCCGTTTTTTGCCATTATAGTTGGCACGGCCCTGACAGCGGTCATCCAGAGTTCTTCCGTTACGGTCAGCATTGTACTTTTGATGGCCAATCAGGGACTTCTGGAACTTCCCATCTGCATGTTTATCATATTGGGCTGTAATATCGGCGCTTGTACCTCTGCGCTTTTGGCTTCCATGGCCGGTAAAAAAGATGCCAAAAGAGCGGCGATGATTCATTTTCTTTTCAATGTGATCGGTACCGTCCTCATGTGTGTGGTTCTCCTGCTTGCCATGAACCCGATTTTAGGTCTTTTACACGCTATTTCCGGGGAAAACGCCGGACGTGTCGTGGCGAACGCACACACGGTATTTAAGATTTTTCAGGTAGTGATCCTGTTTCCGTTCTCCGGCTGGATTGTGAAACTGACTTATCTGCTGGTTCCCGGTACGGATAAAAGCGTGGGATACCGGGAAAGCTTTACCCTGCAGTATATCGGGGATAAGGTCGTTTTCAATCCCGCCACCGCTGTGGTGGAAGTGATGAAGGAACTGGAACGTATGGCTTCCCTTGCCAGCGAAAACCTAAACCGTGCCATGAACGCCCTCATCACATTGGACGAGGAGGATATCGAAGAAGTATACCGTATGGAAAAAAACATAGACTTTTTAAATCATGCCATCACGGATTATATGGTGAAAATTAACCAGACCACCCTTCCCATAGAAGATTTGAAAAGCATCGGCGGTCTTTTCCATGTGGTAAACGATATTGAACGGATCGGGGATCACGCGGAAAATGTGGCGGATGCCGCCGTCCGCCGGCGGGAGACAGGGGTCGGTTTTTCCAAGGCCGCACAAAAGGAACTGGGCGAAATGCTGGATATGGTAAACGACATTATCCGGTATTCCGTGGAAATGTTTGCGACCAGTTCCGATAAGCATATGCAGGATATCTGCCTTCTGGAGGACCGGATTGACGAGAAAGAGCGGCAGCTGCAGCAAAGCCATATCGAAAGGCTCACTTCCGGAGAATGCTCCCCGGAGGCAGGCATGATTTTCTCCGACCTGGTATCCGGACTGGAACGTGTGGCAGACCATGCCACAAACATTGCTTTCGCCATCCATGACAGCGAAACCATGGAAAGAACCGCATAAACAACATTAAAAAAACGGAGGGTACAGCTATGCATGAATTTACCTTTGATACTTTGGAATATGTCCGTCCGGATTATGAGCGGATGAAGGGCATATGGGAAGAGGCGGCTGCGCGTATTCGTGCCGCCACGGAATATGCCGAAGTCAGGGAAACCATGAAAACGGTGGAAGAGGCATCCAAGCATCTGATTACCATGAATTCCATCTGCAATATCCGCAATACCCTGGACACTACGGATGCTTATTATGAAACGGAACTGGAATTCAACCAGAGCACCTATCCGACGGTGATTGAAGCGGAAATCGCCTATGAGCAGTCCATTCTGGAAAGCCCTTTTGCCAAAGAAGTCGAAGCGGAATATGGCAGGGAGCTTTTACTTGACATGCAGCAGGATTTAGACAGTTTCAATCCTGCACTGGTTCCGTTTTTACAGAAGGAAGCGGAACTCACCACCCGTTACCAGAAGCTGATGGCCACTGCCCAAATTCCTTTCCGGGGCGAAACCTATAACCTGTACGGGATTCAGAAGTTTTTTGAAAACCAGGACCGTCAGATTCGCAAAGAGGCTTTTCGTGCATATTCCGATTTCTATAGGGGAAACGAAGACGAATTGGAGGACATTTTTGCGCAATTGGTAAATCTGCGCAACGAAATGGGAAAAGCGCTGGGACATGAGAATTTTATCCCGCTTGGCTACAAACAACAGGGGCGGCGGGACTATGGCCAAAAGGAAGTGGAAGCGTTCCGGGAACAGGTACGGGAAGAAATCGTCCCGCTTTGCCAAAAACTGTATGAAGCACAGGCGAAGCGCATCGGAGTAGATGAAATCAAAGTTTTCGATGAAAAGTTTGTTTTTCCGGACGGGAACGCAGAGCCTGCCGGGGATGACGATTATATGATCGGGCAGGCGCGGGAGATGTATCATGAAATGCGGCCGGAAACCGGGGAGTTCATTGATTTTATGATCGACCATAAACTGATGGACTTAAAAAATAAGGCCAACAAGGCATCCACCGGTTATATGACTTATCTGCCGGATTATCAGGCTCCCTATGTG
>DERU01000181.1:714-1086 GCA_002361095.1 Lachnospiraceae bacterium UBA3332 | reverse complement strand
TCGGATTATCAGGCTCCCTATGTGTTTTCCTGCTTTAACCATACTATTTTTGACATGCAGGTATTGAGCCATGAACTGGGGCATGCCTTTGCCGGATACCAGGCGATGCGTCACCAGCCTATCGCTTCCTATTATAGCAGCGCTACGGATATCGCCGAGATCCATTCCATGGCGATGGAGCAGTTTGCTTATCCGTATGCGGAACGTTTCTTTGGAAAAGATGCGGACAAATACCGCTTTGCCCATTTGCAGGAGGCCGTCACCTTCGTTCCCTTCGGCGTGGCCGTAGACGAATTCCAGCATATTATGTATGCCCATCCGGAACTTACCCCGAAGCAACGCACCTACGAATGGCATAAGCTGGAAGAAAAA
>DERU01000181.1:0-412 GCA_002361095.1 Lachnospiraceae bacterium UBA3332 | reverse complement strand
TAAGCTGGAAGAAAAATATATGCCATGGCGTAAGTATGAAGAGGACGAGTTCATGGAACGGGGCGGCTACTGGTATCACAAGCTGCATATTTTCCTCTATCCCTTCTACTACATCAACTACACCCTCACTACCATGGGCGCGATGGAGTTCAAGAAACGTTATGAGGAGAACCGCAGCGCGGCATGGGAGGATTACCTTCGTCTCTGCAATGCCGGCGGCAGCCTAAGCTATCTCGCATTGCTGAAAGCGGCAAACCTTTCCGTTCCCTTTGAGGATGGAAGCGTCCGAAAGGCAATGTCTTACGCAAAAGAAATTCTGTTAAAACAAATACAGCAGTAAAACACCCGTACCGGTGCAGCCTGTCAAAGCGGGCAGCGCTGGTACGGGTATTTTATACGATAGGAAATTTTA
>DERU01000034.1 GCA_002361095.1 Lachnospiraceae bacterium UBA3332 | reverse complement strand
GCCATTGGGGCTGAACTGTTACAAGGTAAAAGGCTGCAGGCGCAAAATCCGTGGAAATATTTGTGTGTGTGTGTTATAATAAAGCAATCAAGGAATGGGAAGAACGATTTTCGGCGCTGTGGGTTTGATTGATCCGATTACCCGCCAAAGATATGGTTTGGGTTGAGGGGAAATGATGCAATGAAGAAGAAAACAAATATCCTGCCTGCCCTTACGATTGCTGTGGCTGCATTGGCGGTTTTGTCAGTTGTTGTGTTTTCACTGGAAAATCAAAAAAATATTTCTAACAATAACAGGGAATATCTGCTTGACAATACAAGTCAAATGGCCGTTCTTGTGGACGACGCCCTGATGCACGGATTGACAAACATTCAGGTGTTGAGCAATTTGTGGGGGGAACTGCTGACATCCCCGGAAGGCGATGTTGCGGTCCTGCAGCGCATTATAGATGATTCTATTTTTGATTTTATCGAGTTTGCCGATAAAGAGGGGAGAAATCACAATACGACCGGGAGCATATCCGAGGCAAGGGATCGTCAGTATTATCTGGATGCGATGCGCGGAAATTCCGGAATAGAACTGATATTTAATTCCCGCGCAACCAATGAGACTCTTTTGGTATTTTATTCCCCTGTATGTTACCGGGGGGAAATTATCGGATCGCTGATCGGAACGTATAAAGAGAAGAACCAATTGGATAAGCTTCTGACCATGGATGTGTTTGGGTATCGTGCGGAGGCTTATCTGTGCGATGGGGATGGATTTATCATTGCAAGCAGTCAGGGAATCGACACAACGGCGCAAGTTTCAATCCAAACCGTGCTGGGGCCGCGAATCCAAAAAAGTGCCGATACGTCCGGTTTTGTCTACAAGGACGAAACAACGTTCATCCCTTTAGAGGGAAATGAAACCGGCGCCTGTGTCATGGGGCTTGGGAACAGCGACTGGTATATTGTTCAGATTTTTCCGGAGCAGGCCAACGAGATGATGGTTTCAAATGCGAACCGGATTGGCATTGCGTTGGCTGTGTTTCTTGTAGTGATTTTAGTGTTTCTTCTGGCTTTGACTTACCTGATTTTAAACCGGTCCAGATTAGAGACGCAAAAGGCCCTTGTGAAAGCGGAGGCCGCCAGTAAGGCAAAAACGGATTTCCTGTTCAGCATGAGTCATGATATCCGGACTCCAATGAATGCAATTAAAGGATTTCTGTGTCTGCTGGACGAATGGCAGGAGGAGCCGGACAGGCGTAAAGAATATATCCGCAAAATGGAAGATTCGAGCGAGCTCCTTTTATCCATTATCAATAACGTCCTGGAAATGTCCCAAATTGAAGGTGAAAAGACTGTGTTGGAGGAGACTGCATGGAGCGCGGAACAAATGATGGAATCTGCCTGTTCCCTGCTTGTTTCCCAGATGCAGGCGAAAAATGTCACATTTGAAAAGATGGTGGAGGTACAACATCCGTTTGTCTGGTGTGATATGACCAAGGTTCGGGAAATTTACCTGAATATTCTGAATAATGCTTATAAATTTACCCCGGACGGTGGGAAAGTGTCGGTCCGGCTGACAGAGATTTTGCCGGGCAAAGAGGGGTATGCTTTTTACAAAACAGAGATTCAGGATAACGGGATTGGAATAGCGGAAGAGTTTATGCCCCATCTCTTTGAACCGTTTTCAAGGGAGCATGATACGACGCATAGTAAAATTGCCGGAACCGGGCTCGGAATGGCGATTGTAAAAAGGCTTACCGAACGGATGGGCGGAACCGTCGAAGTGGAAAGCGAGGCCGGGAAAGGTACAAAGGTTACCGTTATCATTCCCCACCGCATTGCATCGGAGACGGATGTTTGCGGCGGGAAAGCGGGGGAAAGAACGCCTGCGGATTTTTCCGGGAAAAGAATTCTTCTCGCAGAGGATAATGACCTGAATGCCGAGATTGCGACGGAAGTGTTAAGCGAAATGGGCTTTCAGGTGGAGTGGGCGCAGGACGGGGATATTTGTGTCGCCATGATGGAGCGGGCCGGAAAAGGGTATTATGACCTGATTCTCATGGACATCCAAATGCCGAACATGAACGGCTATCAGGCGGCGGAGGCTATTCGTAAAATGGAGGATCCGTCAAAGGCAGGGATACCGATTGTTGCGATGACCGCAAACGCTTTCAGGCAGGACAAGGAAAACGCTTTTGCCGCCGGCATGAATGCCCATTTGGCAAAACCGATTGATGTTTCAAAGCTGAGGGAGACATTGGCAGATATTTTATAAGTTACTTTTCGCGGGGCGGGGGAGGGCTTAGGCCAAACCGGGGGGCAGACGGCAGCGGAAAGCTGGGGAGACGCGCACGGACCTTTTCCGGAGACAATATCCAAAACGGGAAATTCCCCAAATTCCCATGGGATTCCAAAACGCATCAGGGCGCAAAAAACTCACTTTATTCGGACAGTTTTGCGCCCTGACGCCAAAATTCCATGGGAATTTGGGGAATTTCTCCGCTTTGGATATGTAGTCTCCGGAAAAGGTCCGTGCGCGCCTCCCCAGCCCTCCGCTGCCGTCTGCTCCCCGGTTTGGCCTAAGCCCTCCTCCGCCTGCAAAATTGATTTTCGTAACAGTTCAGCCCCAATGACAGCAGCTTAAGGCGGGGGCAGGCACGCGGACCGGG
>DERU01000173.1 GCA_002361095.1 Lachnospiraceae bacterium UBA3332 | reverse complement strand
GGATATTGCCGCGGGAAATCCCTATGCGTCCGCCGCCGCTTCCTCCCGGTCCGCGTGCCTGCCTCCTGCCTTAAGCCGCTGCCATTGGGGGCTGAACTGCTACAAATTGTGGAAGGAAGGGTAACAGTTCAGAAGGGCCTGACCTGTTACAAGGAAACGCAAAGAAAGGGGATTTCGGATGGGCCAGAGGGAAGAGGGAAAAATTTTGGGAATTTCCAGGGACGCGGAAGAGGCGTATCTGGGGAAAACTCTTGCAGTTGTCCGCAGCAATGTGGAAAACTACGGCAGGGAAGTGGCGCGGATGAGGGAGGATATCGACGAAATGCTGGAGCATTTTCACGATGACAATCCAGAGGTTATCAATCTGCTGGAAAATACGATCACATTGCACGATCACATGAAACGCGCGCTGGAGAGAAACGAAAAGGCCATGAGAAAGCCTTATTTCGGCAGGATTGTGTTTTATGACGAGTCGGTAAACAAAGAGGAATCCCTTTATATCGGGAGGGGAGGGATCGCAAAAGATACCACGCATTGGATGGTGGTGGACTGGCGCGCGCCGGTGGCAAATGCTTATTATGAGAATGGGCTTGGCAAATGCAGTTATCAGGCGCCCGGAAATAAGCAGATTCCCATCGACTTAAAGCTGAAACGGACTTATGAGATAGAGGACGGGAAGCTGCGGGAATATTTTGATACGGAAGTGATTGCCAATGATGATCTGCTGACGAAATATCTGGCCAAAAATAAACAGGCGGTGTTGGGGGAGATTATCGCCACCATTCAGAAAGAGCAAAATGACATCATTCGCAAATCCCCTTATCACAATATAATTGTGCAGGGGGTTGCGGGTTCGGGAAAAACGACGGTGGCCATGCACCGGATTTCTTTTATTTTGTATAATTATCAGGAGCGTTTCAAACCGGACGATTTTTATATTGTGGGGAGCAACCGGATTCTGCTCAACTACATTACGGGGGTGCTGCCGGACCTGGATGTGTACGGCATCCGGCAGATGACGATGGAGCAGCTGTTTGTGCGCCTTTTATACGAGGACTGGGATGATAAAAAATACCGGATTTTAACCGCGGACAAGATGAATGGGCGGGGAAGTGCCAAAGGGACGCTTACATGGTACCGCGATTTGGAGGAATTTTGCAGAAAACTGGAATGGGAGACGATTCCAAGGGAGTCGGTCTATTTAAATCCCAGACAGTTTGTGGAAGGATGCAGGGACGGAAAGACCGGCGTGTTTGACGAAACGGCGGGGAGGGAGGTGCTTGCACAGGACATCATTGAGATCATGCCAAGGGAGGCGGTGGAACGTTATATTTTGCAAAATCCTACCGTATCTGTCCAGAGTAAGATTGATATGCTCAATGAGCGCCTGATTACCAAGCTGAAAGATGAGTTTTTGGGAAAAGGGGTAAAATATACGGTCAATGAGAAAAAAGCGATCCTGAAGGCGTACCGGGGGCGGTATGGGGCAAAAGTATGGAAAAAATCTATTTTTAAGCTGTACCGGGAGTTTTTGGAACAGCAGCGCGCAAAAGGGATGGATGCCGATGCCATGGAAACCCAATTTGATGTGTATGATTTGGCGGCGCTGGCTTTTTTGTACAAGCGGGTCAAGGAGACGGAGGTGATCAGCGAGGCGCACCATGTGGTCATCGACGAAGCGCAGGATTTTGGCATGATGGCATACAGTGTTCTGAAATACTGTATCAGGGACTGCACCTATACGGTGATGGGGGATGTCTCCCAGAATATCCATTTCGGCTATGGCTTAAACGACTGGGAGGAACTCAAAGCGCTGCTGCTGCCGGATGAGATGGACAGTTTCGGCGTCCTGAAAAAAAGTTACCGGAATACGGTTGAAATTTCCGAATTCGCCACCAATATTTTGCACCATGGACAGTTTTCCAGTTATCCGGTGGAACCGATTATCCGGCATGGGGAGGCTGTCCGGGTGGAGGAGAAGAAAGACCGGGGGGAACTGATCCGTGCAGCGGCTGCGGTATGCAAGGATTGGCAAAGAAAAGGTTTGGATACCGTCGCTGTGGTTTGCCGCAACCGGGAAGGAGCGTCGCGCGCGGCGGGGGAACTGGGAAGGTATATCGAAGTTCGGGAGAGCGATCTGGAGACGGCGGTTTTTGGCAGTGGTGTGATGGTACTGCCCGTGGAATATACAAAAGGGCTGGAATTCGACGCTGTGCTGATTTTAGATCCCGGCAGGGAGGAATACCCGGTGGACGACGGACATGCGAAGCTTCTGTATGTGGCGGCGACCCGCGCCCTTCATGAACTGTGTATACTTCACACGGGTAATCTGACAGGATTGGTGGCAGATCCGATCCCGCCCAAGGAAGGGGGGGAACGGCAGAATCTCCCGGAAAACCGGACGCTTTTGCCAAAAAAGAACGGAAACGTGGGAGCCGCGGTTTTGGAGGGGAAAGCGGATGGGCCGATACGGCCCCGCAAAAAAATTTCCATCGTGCGTAACACGGCTAGAGAACCGGAATCTGTAAAAGACAGGCCGCAGGGGTTTCCAAAAGCGGAACGGGAGCGGACGGATTCGGGCGGGAAGCCAACAGAAAGACAGCCAGTGTCTGCAGGCATTTCCTTTGGCGATATGCCCGCCACGGAAAAGCTGCGGGCAGTGGGACATGCCAAAATTGATCTCGCCGTAAAATGGGTGAACAAACGGGCGGACGGTCTTTACCTGCAAAGCCGCTACGGGGTTTTGCGGTTGAGTCCGGTGGGAAGCGCCATTGTCCGCGTGACTTTTGCCAGGGGACAGGAGATAGCGGGAGGCGTGCATCCGGGCATTGCGGTGCGGCGCACCGATAAAATGTGGATGTATAAGGATTCGGGCGGCACGGTGGAACTTTTGACGGATGAACTCTGTGTGCGGGTGGACAAATCCACCGGAGCCGTCCGCTATCTGACAAGGGATAAGAAGCTTCTTCTGGCAGAGCGGGGCAGGGAGCCCAGGCAGATCGAAAATGCGCCGGGCGGAAAAAACCGGATATGGGCTTTTTGGGATTGGCAGAAGGACGAAGCCCTGTATGGACTTGGGGGAAAGGAAACGGGAGGAATCAAACTGCGTAGGACTGCAAGGTATATTTCCGACAGCCGGACGGGGGAACTGCCTTTTGTTTTGTCGGATAAAGGGTACGGTATCCTGTTGGCGGCGGACGGGCCCGTGATATCCTGCGATATTCCTACTTACGGTTCATTTTTTTGTATGGAAAACGGAACGCAGATGGATTTTTACCTGATAGCCGCAAAGCAGCAGACAACCATTATGAATGCGTATGCGTATCTGTGCGGAAAGCTGTAGGGATGGCCTGCCCTGCCGCCCGCGATTTCCCGGCCTGTCTGCAAAACTGATTTCCGTGTGGGTTATTCGTCAGGCTTGTAATTTGAAAGCATTTTGATATAATGAAAGTAGCATAGGGCAAAGATCCCGGAAGATGCGGATATGGAGGACTATGCTTGGATTTCCGGTGAGGAAAAAAGAAAGCGGTTATAGCAAGGAAGGAAAAGGGGAGAAAGATGGAGCGGGAAAAGCTGGGATCACGGATGGGATTTATTTTATTGTCTGCGGGTTGCGCGATCGGGATTGGAAACGTATGGAGGTTTCCGTATGTGGCAGGCATGTACGGCGGGGGGATTTTTGTATTGTTCTATTTGCTTTTTCTGGTTGTGATGGGCATTCCGGTCATGACAATGGAATTTGCGGTTGGACGCGCCAGCAGGAAAAGCATTATCAAAAGCTATACGGAGTTGGAAAAGCCGGGACAGAAATGGCATTTGCACGGATATCTGGGAATGGCGGGAAATTATCTTTTGATGATGTTTTACACTACGGTGGCAGGATGGATGCTGTATTACTTTTACCAGATGCTTACGGGCAGATTTTCGGGAAAAGATACGGGGCAGGTTGCCGGAATGTTTCAGGACATGCTGGATCATCCCCTGGTCATGGCGTTTGCCATGGCAGTCATTGTGGTTGCCGGAATATTGGTGTGCTCCGCAGGCCTGCAGAAAGGTGTGGAGCGGATCACCAAGGTAATGATGGGGCTGCTTCTTTTGATTATTGTGATTCTGGCGGTGCGCAGCATGACGCTGGAGGGCGGGAAGGAAGGCTTAAAGTTTTATCTGCTTCCGGATCTGGGAAGGATGCAAAAGGCCGGGATTGGAGAGACGGTGACGGCGGCTATGAATCAGGCCTTTTTTACCTTGAGTTTGGGTATCGGCGCCATGGCCATATTTGGCAGTTATATTGACAAAAAAAGGACACTGCTGGGGGAATCGGTGCATATTGCCGTTTTGGACACGATTGTGGCTTTTGTCTCCGGCTTGATTATTTTTCCGGCCTGTTTTGCTTTTGGCATTAATCCGGACAGCGGGCCGACGCTGATTTTTATTACGCTGCCGAATGTTTTTAACAGTATGGCTGGAGGACGAATCTGGGGCACCTTATTTTTTGTCTTTATGACGTTTGCCGCTTTTTCCACAATCCTCGCCGTGTTTGAAAATATTATCTCCTGCTGCATGGATTTGTTCCATTGGAACCGGAAAAAGGCCTGTGCGGTGAATTTGGCGGCGCTTCTTGTACTTTCGCTGCCCTGTGTGTTCGGATATAATATATGGTCTGCTTTTCAGCCGCTTGGGGAGGGCAGTACGGTTTTGGATTTGGAGGATTTTCTGGTCAGCAATCTGCTGCTGCCGATCGGATCCCTCTGTTATCTGCTGTTTTGTGTGACCCGGTTTGGCTGGGGTTTTGACAATTATTTAAAAGAGGCCAATACCGGGGAAGGATTGAAAATGCCCAAATGGATCCGGATTTATGTGGTATACATATTGCCGGTATTGCTCCTCTTTTTGATTGTGCAGGGGCTTTTGTGAAACGGTCTCTGAGGTAGGTTATGCAGAGACGGCCGGGGGGCGCGATATGAAAGCGTCTGCTTTTGGCGTTATATGGCGGAGGGATTGCAGGGGGGTATAGCGGTGGGAAACATGGCGGATTTTGGGCAAAACAGGAAGGAGTGCGGATTGGGGGGCAGGGCGGCACATAAAAACGGGAAAAAGTGGGCGGCAGCCTGTCTGCTCTTTTGCGTTTTGGGAACAATGGGCGCCGGGATAAGGGCGGAAGCGGTCAGGGTTTATACGACGGAGATTCCCAAGGAGTGCGACGCGCAGATACCGGCGCAGTATACGGACGATTTGTCGCCGCTCCAGGATACGGGTGTTGGGGATCACAATTATGTCTATTCGGAGGGAAATGTTTATTATCGTCAGTATCACGGAGATTCCTATGAAGAGGGCGCGCTGTGGGCTGCTTATCAGCCGGCAGCAGGAACGGGGAAGGAGATTGTCCGCATCGGGGCGGACGGGAAACGGACGGAACTGTTTTTGGACGAAGGGTACGGAGATATTTACCTGATCGGCGGCAGGTTTTACATGACGGAAATGAAAGCGTGTAAAAAGAAAGAGTATGAGACGGTGTCTTCCTATGTGTATTCGGTGGATATGCGGGGGAAGAACCGGGTGGATTATGGCGAAGGAGAGTTTTGTGCGGCGGACGGGGAAGAAGGCAAGATTGTTCTGAAAATGTGGGATGCGGACGATTGGGAGGCATCTTATTTTGTCCTGGACTGTGGGACAGGAGAACTGAAGCCGTGCCAACCGGATTTCTGCGACACCCTGCGGTTTTGCGCCTACCGGGACGGGTGGATTTATTTTGACGGACACCGGGAGGGGGAGGAAACGGTATGCAGGCTGGTGGCGGTATCCCTGGACGGAAAAGCAAAAGAAATCATTGCTTTGAAGTCGGATACGCAGGAAAATTATGGCTACCGGGAGGATATCTATCAGGTGGAAGCGGTTGGGGACAGAATCTGTTTTGTTTTTGGCGGATATGCGGGAACCGGTCATTTTTACCAGGGGGGAAGAATTGTCACGGTTAAAGCGGACGGTTCGGATTATCGGGCAATCGAGACTTTTGCCGACAGTTATTATGTCTGCAGGGATGCAAAAGGAACCCGGATTTATTTTTCGGAGGAATGGCTTGGCATAGACCAGGAGGAATATCCGTCTTGTGTGTGGGATGTGCGGGCCAACACGCTTTCACCGTCCGATTTTCCGAAACAGATTCTTTACGGGCAGCGCACGCATACCGAACTTCCTTACAAGGATTATGTGGATAAAGAAATCCTGCATTTGCTGCAGGGAGAAACTACGGAAATCTGTGCCGTGCCGGACCATTCCGGCAGAATTATACGGGTGGCAGGGAAGATAGAGGATACGATGGGCAGGCGGGAAGCTGCAGGGGCAGATGACATGCGCTATCGGCATTTGTTTTATGCGGACGGATATCTGTATTTTACCGTAGAGTGGAGCGCATACGACAGCGCGTATTCCGTCGGCTGGCGGGACGGTTACCGCAGAATTCGTACCGAAACATACCGGCTTGGTTTGGGGGAAAAGAAGGCGGAACTGCTATATGCCTATTGAGGTGAACAAAATGGCAAAGGGGAGAACATTATTTGTATCGGATTTGGACGGGACTCTGCTTAGGAGCGATGAATCGCTGTCCGCATATACCTGTCAGATCCTTCATAAATTATCCGCAGAGGGGCTGCTTTTTTCCTACGCGACGGCACGGTCGCTGGTGACTGCCAAGAAAGTGACGAAGGGATTGCGGACCCAAATGCCGCTGGTCGTTTATAACGGAGCTTTTATCATGGATCATCTTACGGAAGAAGTGATGCTTGCCAATTATTTTGACGATACCGTTTCGGGGGTATTTTCGGATTTGCTTGCGCAGGGGGTTTGGCCGATTGTGTACGCCTATGTGGACGGTGTGGAAAAGTTTTCTTATATGGAAAATAACTGCAGCGAGGGGATGCGGGATTTCATCCGGACCAGAAAGGGGGATCCAAGGGCGAATCCGGTTATGACCGCAAAAGCGCTTACCGCAGGCAAATGTTTTTACATTACCTGCATCGATACGCCCGAAAAACTGGAACCTTTTTATGAAAAATACCGGGACAGATACCATGCGGTCTATCAGAAGGATATTTACAGCGGGGAGCAATGGCTGGAAATACTGCCGAAGGAGGCATCCAAATCCAATGCGGTTTTACAGCTGAAGAGGCTGTTGCAATGCGACAGGCTGGTGGTGTTTGGCGACGGCAGAAACGACCTGGATATGTTTGAAATCGCGGACGAGTGCTATGCGGTGGAGAACGCGGCGGAGGAACTAAAGCAGATCGCGACGGGGATAATCGGAAGAAACGATGCGGACGGAGTGGCGAAATTTTTGGAAGCCAGATTTGCGGGGAGTTAAGGAATTTCGCATTTCGCCGCCGCAAAATGCGCGGCGTGGGAGGTTGGAATGAATGTGGTATTTGATATGGACGGCTTGATGTTTGATACGGAGAGGATTGCCGTCATGGCCTGGGATTATGCAGGGGAACGGATGGGACTTGGAAAAGCAGGCTATATGGTATTAAAGACCTTGGGGACAAACGCCGCAAAGACGGCGGAAATATGGCGCGCGGAGTTTGGCGGGCGCTATCGGGAGGAGGAATTGGAAACCTACACGGCACAGTTTCAGGAGGAATACTACGCAAACCACCGTGTGCCGGTTAAAAAAGGATTGTATGTTCTGCTGGAATATATCAGGGAAAGAGGGGGGAAAATGGCGGTGGCATCCTCCACGCCAAAGGAGAAAGTGGAAAGGTATCTGCGGGACGCGGGGGTGTACGGGTATTTTTCGGGGATTGTCTGTGGGGATATGATTCAGCGGTCAAAGCCGGATCCGGAGATCTATACGGAGGCATGCAGAAAATTGGGCGTGGAACCGAAAGACACTTACGCGCTGGAGGATTCCAGAAACGGCCTGCTTTCCGCATACCGTGCGGGCTGTAAGCCCGTTATGGTGCCGGATTTGTGGCAGCCGGACGAGGAGATCCTGCGGATAATTGTCGGAAAATTTGATGATCTGGAACAGGTCAAAACAGCGTTTGCGGAAGGGAAAATCGGATGAAAATCGAAAGAATTGAAACGGAGCGATTGTATTTGCGCGGATTTACAAAAGAAGACGCGCGGTTTGCCATCGGTATTTGGAACGATCCGGAAATGGGCGAATATTTACCGGATCCGGCGATGGAGGAAATAGCCCCCGAATATCTGAAAGAAATTGAGGAACTGGGAGAAAATGAGGAATGCTGCTATCTGATCTCCGAAGCAAAAGAAAGCGGACAGAGAATCGGAACCTGCAGCTTTATTCCGGATTCGGACGGGTTGGTTTATGATATCGCCTATTGTGTTCATAAAAACTATTGGCGCTGTGGCTACGCAACGGAAATGGCGCGGGGCATGATCGAATATGCGCGGCGAAGCGGCGCAAAAAAAATTACGGTTGCGGTCAACAAGGAAAATGAGGCATCCAATGCGGTGGTGAGAAAGCTGGGGTTTAGGGTAGTGGGGGAGAGAACCTATCCAAAGAAAGGGACACAGAAGCTCTTTTCTGATTATAAATATGAACTTATGCTTTGAATGTAACAGTTTTCCGCTTTCATTGCCTGTCTTGGGCAGAGTAACAGTTCAGCCCCCAATGGCAGCGGCTTAAGGCG
>DERU01000092.1:5827-7206 GCA_002361095.1 Lachnospiraceae bacterium UBA3332 | reverse complement strand
AGAACACGGACATGCCCGTCATACTGAAAAAGTAGGGCGCTGTATCCACAGTGCCCTACTTTCTGCCGTTATCCGTTTCTTAATCCCTGCTGCCCACTCTTCCCAAAAACGTCAGCAGATACAATCCGCAGATTCCGACCAGTACATAAACGATACGGCTGATCCAACTCATATCGCCGAAAATGAAACGGACCAAATCCAAACGGAACAATCCGATCAGCCCCCAGTTGAGAGCACCCACAAAGACGATGATCAGCGCAATATAGTCCAAAGTTTTGCTCATTTTTTCAGCCCCCTTTCAGACATATACAGCATTTCCCCATCATCCGAAATTATACTTCCACTTTTTTGAAAATCATGCGCACCCTCACGCTCCAGGCCCTTTTCGGGGATAGGCGTTGCTTTGGGAAATGACACGCAAAATCCGCTTGGCGCACGCCTGCAAATCCCCCAGCGTGATGGGACACGCCGCGCTTTTCCCTTCTGCCTTTACGGAAGCGACAATCTCGTCCACATCCTCCGTACATCCCGGCATGATCAGATCGTTTCCCGCCTTGATACAGCCCGCCGCACTGGAGCATCCGTACCGGAACGTCTTACCCGGCTCCATCTCCATGCCGCCGGTGGTTCCCCAGTCCGTCATCACAATTCCCTCAAATCCCCATTCGTCCCGGGCAATCGCCGTGATAAGATCCGTACTATTGGCCGTATGCACACCGTTTATCAAATTGTAAGAGGTCATAATGGAAAGCGGCTGGGACTGCTTTACCGCAATCTCAAAGCCTTTTAAGTAAATCTCACGTATGGCCCTCTCTCCGATATGGGCATTGGTGTGCATCCGGTTATCTTCCTGATTATTAAAAGCAAAATGTTTGATCGTGGTCCCGACGCCGGGGGGTTTTTGTACGCCTCTGGTATCGGCCGCCGCACACATCCCCGCCAACAGCGGATCTTCGGAATAATATTCAAAATTCCTGCCGCACAAGGGATTGCGGTGGATATTCATACCCGGGGCAAGCCACAATGTCACGCCGAACTCCAGCATCTCCTCCCCCACAATATCCCCGGCTTCCTCCAGCGCTTCCACATCCCAAGTCTGCGCCAGAAGGGTTGCAATTGGAATCGCCGTACAATACTGGTAATAATCTGCGGCATCTTTGGGAATCTCGGGCTTTGGCATACCTACTCCCAGCAGTTCCATGCCGGTAATTCCGGCTTCATCCGTACCCGATATCATATTGCCGTCTTTGTCCGCCATAAAATGCCGGGAAAGCCGAAGACCCGCCGGGCCGTCCGCCAGCACGATATTGCGGATATTGCGCTCCTCCATCATGCAGGGCGTGGTATCGCCCGCCGCACCGGGGCAGAGCGTAGACGCA
>DERU01000092.1:0-5567 GCA_002361095.1 Lachnospiraceae bacterium UBA3332 | reverse complement strand
GCAGAGCGTAGACGCAGCCCCGATCACAGAAGTTCCCCCGAAACCGCCCCGGGCCGTTCCCACGCAAAGGCAGGCCATCTCTTCCACCGTAAGCTGCGCCGTCAAATCTTCCAGCGAAGCTTTTTGGTTTAGCACATCATCCATGCTCACTTTTTCTGTTTTGGATGTCCTGATTTCCCCGTTTCCGGTACTGTACTGCGCCCGGCTGCATGGAATTTTGTCGCCGCAAAGCAAAATCCGCTCTGCAGCCGCCATTTCCGCCGCCTCCTCCGCATAACCGTAAGGCGCAATGCCCTTGGCCGAAAGACTCTCCATCCCACAATCCGACGTAAGACAGTTGCGCAGCCTTTGTGTCACCGCTTCCTTGTCCAACTCCAGCGCCGCCGCCACATGGGTACTCCTGGAATGCGCGCCGACCCGCACATAATAAGTTCCTGCTTCCAGCACATACGCCGCCCGTGACTCGTCATAGGAAGCCATGTCCGCCACCGGATAGGACAGCGTCAAGGTCTGGGACTCCCCCGGCTCCAATTTCCTGGTCTTGGCAAAAGCGCACAACTCCTGATAGGGCTTTTCCAGCGCCCCTTTGGGGGCTGAATAGTAAATCTGCACGACTTCCCTTCCGGAAAACTTTGTTCCGGTATTTTGAACCGTTACCTCCACAGTCACGGTCTTTTCATCCGCACAAACCTTTCCCGCCTGTATGGCAAACGTCGTATAAGACAACCCGTATCCGAACGGATAAGCCGGGGCGATATGAAAGGTATCAAAATACCGGTATCCGACATAAATACCTTCTTTATAGTATTCGTCATCCAGATTACCGTTCATATGACTGTAAGTCAGCGCAGAAGGATAATCCTCGTATGCCTTCGCCCATGTGGACGCAAGATGCCCGCTCGGATTTTCCTTTCCCAAAAGCACATCCGCTAAAGCATGTCCGGAAACATTGCCCGCCTGGCTCATCAAAAGAATTGCGTCAATCCCTTTTGTTGCGCGCAAGAAGGAAGTATCAATCACACCGCCCACGTTGAGTACCACCACCACATGCGCATAATGACCGGTCAAAAGCAAAATGGCTTCTTTTTCCTGTTCACACAGCTTAAAATCCCCTGCCGCAGGGCTCCTGTCCCTTCCCTCCCCGGAATTTCTGGCAAGTACATATACGGCGGTATCCGTATCCGAAGCATCCACGTCCTCCCGTGTCACCGCAATCACCGAAGGTTCCACAAAGGGATCCGTGAAAATGCGCATGGCGGCTCCCTTTCCCTCTTTTTCCACAGTAGCTTTTAACCCGGCAAAATAGGCGTTTCTTGCCTCCTCCACGGTCTTGTCATAACGGTCCAGCCAGCCTTTTGTGGTAACCGCAAAACCGGCCTCCAAAAGCCCCTGTTCCACGTTTACCACAAAACGGCTGTTCACATCCCCCGAACCGGTGCCTCCTTTTACCGTGCGCCTCGCGCCGTTTCCAAACAAAGCAATTTTACGCACAGAATCCGGAAAAGGCAAAAAACCGTTGTTTTCCAAAAGCACCATGCCCTGCGCCGCAATTCTGCGTGCGCGTTCCATATTGCGTTTTTCCCGTAAACTGATGCCGGGATCTTTCGTGGCAAACAGCTTAGGCATTGGTTTTCCCCTCCTTGACCGCAGGCGCAATGGACAGATCCGGCGCATAATAAGGAATCAGCGTCGCCTGCACGGCATGGTACAGATCGGGTTTTCCCGGCCATACCGTATCCATCGGCTGATTGTTACGGTCAAGCTGGTGAATCCAGGAACCGTTCACATGATCCAGTACCTTCTCATCCAGATATTGCAAAAACTGTGCATATAAATCCGCATATTCCGCTTTTCCCGTCGCGCGGTACAACACCGCAGAGGTATTGATCGCTTCAGCCAGCGTCCAATGCATCCTGTCATGCACCACGGGCTTACCGTCCCATCCCGTCGTATATACAATACCCGGCGCACCGTCCGCATTCCATCCGTCGGAAACTGCGCGGTTGAAAAGATTCTCGGATATCCGAATGTACTTGTCCGCTTTTTCCTTATCCTGCGGATAGGCAGACAGCGCCCACTGTACGATCAGACGCGCCCATTCGATGCCGTGTCCGGGTGTCGCGCCGTAGGGTTTAAAAGGATCGTCCGGCTTTTCTTTGTTGCACTCCAAATCCGCCTTCCAATCCTTTGTGAAATGCTCCGGAATCCTCCACGCATTGCCGGATGCCCAGCCTGTCACATGGTCGATAATGCGTCCCGCCCTTATGCGGTATTTTTCATCCTGCAATACATCCGCAGCCGCCAGAAACGCCTCCACGGTGTGCATATTCGCATTCAGTCCGCGGTAATCGTCCAGCACGGTAAATTCCGTATTCCAAGTATCGCAGGAAAGCCCTTCCTCCTCGTTCCAGAAACGAAGGTCATAAACCTCCAAAGCCTCCCTGAGCAGTTCTTTTGCGCCGGGCCTTCCTGCCAGAACCGCCGAAGAAGCCGCCAGAATCACAAATGCATGCGCATAACACTGCTTATTAGGCAGATGGGTTCCGTCCGGCGCAAGCCCCGCATACCAGCCGCCGTTTTGGGCGTCGCGCATCTCCCCTGCCAGCCCCTTTAGTCCGGCATCCACCAGCGCGTCGCTTCCCGCATGTCCCAAAAATCCCGCAAGACTGTACACATGTACCATACGGCAGGTCACATAAGCTTCCCGGTTATGATCCTTCCAGGGCGTACCGTCATCCCCCAGATAGTACGCACTCCCTCCCGGTGCCGGAAACCTGTGCCCAAAATCAAACAGGCGATTCCGGATTTCCTCCAAAAATTTCCTGTTTTCAGCCGTATCAATCCGATACTTTTGCTTCATTTCGCTCATATGCCTCTACCTCTCCTCTCTGTGCGTCATGATACTGTTATTATACCGCAAGATACCGCCACTGTATAGGTAAAATTGCCGCATTTTTCAAACACGCTCCGGCGCCGCCACCATTCACGGGGCATGGAAGGGATCAGGCCAAACCGGAGGATGGACGGCAGCGAAGGGCGCAGGCGGCTGCTATAAACCGGCACAGATTTTTTCGTACTCCTCTTCGTCCAGTTTGTATTTGCTTTTATATAGGAAATAGGAAAGCAGCATAAGGGCACAGGGCAGTACGGTCATGACAAACAGCAGGCCCTGTCCCTGTCCGGCGGATACCCCCTCATACTGTCCACCGGTAGTTCCGAAAATAACTGACGTTATTTCCGACAGCTTTTGCGCTTCGGTAATCAAACCCTGGGCACATTGCTGTTCCAGCGCGGAAATGCGGTTGGTATGTTCCGTCACGCCAAGCAAAAGATAAGCCGCCGACGTCACCGCCACAATCAGGGCCGAACTTAATTTTGTGATAAAAGGGCGCAGGGAAGTGATGATTCCTTCCTCCCGGCTTCCGAACCGATACGCATTGTATTCCACCGTATTCATAATGGAAATCATCATAATCAGGTAAAAACAGTATTGCCCGAAATTGGAAAGCATATAGCCAATCACCAGTATCCAAAACCGCAGCATTCCCACTTTTGGAATACACCCGGAAGCAAGCATCCCCCCATAACCGATCGTTGAGATGACCGCCATGATACCCATCAGCCGCTTCCTGCATATCCGCCGGGAAATCGCAGGATAAAAAATCATCAAAAAGGCAGTCGCCGCCATCCCGACCATGTTAAATATGGAATACAGGCCGCCGCTGTACCCAAAGGTAAAATAAATGTAGGTGGAACCGATTCCGCCGATCACCAACCCGTTTCCTATCTGCTGTACCAGAAAAATCACGGCAATCCAAACCAGCTGGTCATTGCGCAGGATTCTCCCAAACACCTGCCGCAGGGAAAATTTTTCCGGCTTCTCCAAATTCTCCGTCCGGTTCTCGTGGACAAAAAGCAGGGGAAACAAAAGAAACAACGGTTCCAAAACCGCGATCACCAGCGCAATCCGCCCGTACGCGGCAGACGTGCTTCCCCCCAATGCTCCGGTTCCGGCCGTAAACACCGGAATCAAAACGGAGGCCAGCGTTCCACCGATTCCCGCAAACAACGTCGCCCGGGAGGTAAAGCGGTTGCGGGTGTCCGCATCGGAGCCAAGCGCCGGAATCATCCCCCAATAGGCAATATCATGCATGGTATAGGTAATACTGAAAGCGAAATACATCAAGCCAAAAAACCGCACAAACGCCCATCCCTGCAGCCGGACATTAAACATCAGGTAAATCACTGCCGATGTGGACACTCCCCCTATCGCCAGCCAAGGCTTGAACTTCCCGAACCTGGTCCTGGTCCGTTCTATAATACCTCCCATCACCGGATCGTTTAACGCGTCAAATACCCGCGCCGCAACCATAATCCCTGTGACGGCAGTCACCTGTGCCACATCCAGCGAACGGGTGAACAACACGAATGTCAGCAAATAACTGTTGATCAGACAATACAATGCGTCCCGCCCCACGGTTCCCAACGGAAAATAAATGAGGTTCTTTTTTCTTTCCCCTTCCCCTCGCATCTCCTTCCCCCTCTCCCTTCGGTGAAAAGCCACAAAACGCAACACCGGACAAGCCTGCGGCATTACATATCCGCTTATCCAAACCATCCCACAAGACAAAAAGGCTCCGGGAATCCTCCCGAAAGCCTTCTCCTGTTTCCGCATTCAGATGATTATGCCTCGACCTTGATGATCTCGCGCTTGTTATAAGAACCGCAAGCCTTGCAGACTCTGTGGGGCACCATCAATGCGCCGCATTTACTGCACTTCACCAGTGTCGGTGCGCTCATTTTCCAATTCGCCCTTCTTTTATCCCTTCTGGACTTGGAAGATTTGTTCTTAGGACAGATAGACATCGTTACACCTCCTTATTTGCGTTAAAGACATCCATAATTGCCGCCATCCTCGGATCAGGAACAAACGTATCACAACCGCACGCCCCCGTGTTCAAATCCTTTCCGCAGACGGGACAAAGTCCCTTGCAGTCCGATCTGCACAACACCTTCATAGGCCAGCTTGTCATAATTTCATTCTCAATCAGGCGCTCTATATGCAGCGTATAACCTTCCATGAAAGTCCCCTGCTCTTCCAGTTCCTCCTCCTTCGCCCCTTCCGGCGAAGACAACTCCCGGACAATCCGCAGATCAAAGGGATACTCCACTTCCCCCAGACATCTGTCACACGCCAACAATGCGGTAAGCTTTACCGAAACCTCTGCCAATGCCTTTCCCGGCGCAACATTCGCCGCTTTCCAGAAAACCTTACCGTTCTCTTTCACCGGATAGGACATTCCCTTATATTTCAGTTCCGTAAACCCGCAAAAATCCCCGCCCGCGACAGTTTTGCCCTCGGATATAAAAACATCGGTTAAATCCACTAACATCCTACGCTCCTAACGGCCGTACAGAGCCTGCCAAAAAAAGACAAAACTCTATCCACACCTTTAAGATTATACCTTTGACGCAACGGATTGTCAAGAAATATTTTCAAAAATAAGCCGCGCAGGTAACAGTTCAGCCCAAATGGATTCCCGTCGGGTTTTCAACACTTGTAACTG
>DERU01000229.1 GCA_002361095.1 Lachnospiraceae bacterium UBA3332 | reverse complement strand
AATATTTTTGTCGTTTGCTATAGGATTCAGGCAGGCCTGCGCATTTACTGCGCGGCATTTTCCGCAAACAGAAAGGACAAAAGACTATGGCAGGTTCAACCTTCGGAAAATATTTTACGGTTACGACATGGGGCGAATCCCACGGAAAAGCCCTCGGCGTCGTGGTGGACGGCTGCCCCGCCGGGCTGCCCCTGTGCGAAGCCGACATTCAAACATATCTGGACAGGCGTAAGCCCGGTGCGACGCGCTATGCCACTCCCCGCAGGGAAGCGGACACCGTCCAAATCCTTTCCGGTATCTTTGAGGAAAAAACCACCGGAACCCCGATTTCCCTGCTGGTTCCAAACACTTCCCAGCGTTCGCAGGACTATTCCGAAATCGCGTCCTATTACAGGCCGGGGCACGCGGATTACACCTTCGATGAAAAATACGGCTTCCGTGACTATCGCGGCGGCGGCCGTTCCTCCGGCAGGGAGACCATCGGCCGGGTAGCCGCCGGAGCCATTGCCGCCAAAATCTTAAAAGAACTGGGGATCACCGTCTGCGCCTACACCGGTTCCATCGGCCCTGTCTCCATTGACCGGGCACGTTTTGACAAAGCCGCCATTTTGGAAACCCCGACGGCCATGCCGGACCGTACTGCCAGTGCGCAGGCGGAACACTACCTCTCTTCCTGTATGGCCGAAAAAGATTCCTCCGGCGGCATGATCGAATGCGTTGTCACAGGTATGCCCGCCGGAATCGGAGAACCTGTTTTTGACAAACTGGACGCCCGCTTAGGTGCCGCCATTCTTTCCGTCGGCGCGGTCAAGGCCGTCGAAATCGGGGACGGAACCGCTGTGGCCGCAGCAAAGGGTTCCCAAAACAACGACGCATTTTTCTCCGATGGCACAGGCATCCACAAAAAAACCAATCACGCGGGCGGCATTCTTGGCGGCATCAGCGACGGCTCCCCCATCGTTGTGCGCGCCTACGTCAAACCCACCCCTTCCATCTTCCGGGAACAGCAGACTGTGGGAAAAGACGGCCAAAACAGGCTTGTGCAAATCAAAGGGCGGCACGATCCCGTCATCGTCCCCAGGGCCGTGGTAGTGGTGGAATGCATGACGGCGCTTGCCGTTTTGGATCTGGTCATGGCTAACATGACGGCAAGAATGGATAAAATAACGGCTTTCTACCGCCCGGATTTTTGACTCAGGCTTTGATCTCAAACAACATTCCGGAAAATGCGGGCAGGCTAAGACATATTTTTCCCTCTTGAAAGCGCAATGCCCGCAGGGACTTTTTGCAGCTTCCCCCATATCGTTCCCACTCTGTGGACATAAGGGGGATCAGCTGTCGGTCCGTGTCGGATTTGATCTCAAAATCTTCCGCTTCCTGATCCGCAAAGCAAAATACCGCCAGGATTCTCTGGTTCCTGCTCCTGCGCTCGAACACATAAACGCATTTTTCCTCTTCATGGCAGTCCCACCACAAAAAGCCGTCCCTGTCATAATCTTTTTCCCAAAGCGCCGGATTTTCCAGGTAAAGATGATGCAAATCCTTCATGAAATTGTGAAAAGCATCATGAACCGGATAGGTTAACACACACCAGTCCTGTTCCTGTTTTTCGCTCCATTCCCGAAGCTGCCCCAGTTCGTTTCCCATAAAGTTCAGTTTTTTCCCCGGATGCGCATACATATACAGGTACAGCGCCCTGGCCTGCGGAAATTTTTCCTCATACGCCCCGTTCATCTTCTGGACAACCGTCGCTTTCCCATGCACAACCTCGTCATGGGAAAAGGGCAGGAGAAAATTTGCATCGTAGTAATACATCATGGAAAACGTCAGCTTATGGTAATCCCGCGTCCGGTATTGGGGCGCCGACCGGAAATAGTCCAGGGTATCGTTCATCCATCCCATATCCCACTTGTAATCAAAACCCAGCCCGTTTTCCCATACCGGCCCCGTCACGCCCGGAAAAGAGGTGGAATCCTCCGCCGCCAAAATAATTCCGCCAAAACGCTGTTTTAAGCCGCTGTTCATGGTCTGCAAAAACGAAACGGCATTGCCGTTAACGCCCCGCGCCTTATCCCCCTGCCAATAAATCATATTGCAGATGGCATCCATGCGCAGGCCGTCGAAATGATACTCCTTAAGCCAATAGGCCGCGTTGGACTGCAGAAAGCTTCTCACCTCGCCCCGCGAATGGATAAAATTCTTACTGCCCCACTCGCTGTTGCCTACATCCCTATTCGGATACTCGTACAGGGAGGTACCGTCATAGTCAGCCAGCCCGTACCCGTCCACCGCAAAATGTACCGGCACAAAATCCAGGATTACGCCGATTCCGTTCTGATGCATGACATCCACAAATTCTTTCAGTTCATCCGCCGTACCGTACCGGGCTGTCGGACTGTAAAATCCTGTGATCTGATATCCCCAGGACTCGTCGCAGGGATGCTCCGCCAGGGGCATAAGTTCCAGATAATTATACCCGGCCTCCTTTACATAGGCCGCCAGCGGACGCGCAATTTCTTTGTAAGTATACCAGCCGTTTTCGTCCTTTCCGTTCTTTTTCCAAGAGCCCAAATGTACCTCGTAAATATTGAGCGGCTCTGTCCTGCGGTCGCCCCTTGTTTTCATCCAGGTATCATCGTTAAACCGATAGGCTCCCATGTCGCGCACGATGGAGGCGCAATTGGGCCGCAATTCCATGCCAAATCCGTATGGATCGCAATGGTCTACAACGCCGCCCTCCCGGTCATACACCCGGAATTTGTACATCTGCCCTTCCCTGATGCCCGCGATATAGCATTCCCAGAAATTTCCGTCCTGCACCTTCTGCATCGGCGTTTCCTGCCAGCCGTTAAACTCCCCGATTACCGCAATCCGCAAGGCCGCCGGCGCAAACGTGCGAAACACTGCCCCTTCCTCCAAAAGATGACAGCCCAGTTCCTCATACGCATCAAAAATCTGTCCCGTATAAAACCCATACCGATCCATACAATCCCCCATTCTGCTAATTTGACTACCGTCGTTTTTTTAATTATAATTATAGGGGACAGGACAGAAACCACAATCAGCAGATTTTTGGGAATGTCTGGTAAATCGACACATTTCACAAAATGTCGGATTGGAAAATATAATTTGGACATGGAGGAAAAGATGAGATGGATTTCAGAATACAGCGGACGCAAAGGAGCATTATCAATGCTTTTTTGGAATTGCGAACCGTCAAACCTTTGGAAAAAATAACCGTGAAGGAACTCTCCGGGAAAGCGCTGATCCATAAGGCTACTTTTTATCAGCATTTTCAGGATCTTTATGAATTGTCCGACATGCTGGAAACACAAGCCATTGAAGAAATCTTTACAAGCATTCCCCATGTCAACTCCCTGCTGGAAAATCCGTCGGAAGGATGCCGGGAACTTTTTGACGCCCTATCCGGCAAGGGCACGCTGGTGAATATCCTGTTTTCCGGAAGCCGCCAGCCGTTTCTGATAGCGAAACTGGAACCCAAAATCAAGGCCGCCGTCTTTGACGCCCATCCCGAATACCGGGGCGATCTGGAAAAAGAAGTGCTGCTGACCTTCCTGGTACAGGGCTGCGCCTGCGCACACGCTACCTATGGGCATGCAGACCAGGAACTACTCGTGCATATCCTGGGGAAAATATCCGAATGTCTGGCAAAAGGATTTTTCTGATATTTCCCCCGCATTTTACATTCCTCACCCAATCCGGTGGAAAATCACGCAATTGGGCTGATCCACCGGAAGTTCCTTCCCGTTCATGACAATCAATCCCTTCTCCATATCCACATGGAAAAAGGTCATCGTATTGGATTCATGGTTTAACGACACCAAATGGCGGTTATCGGGAAACAGCGCCGCATCCTTGGGATACTCCCCGCTGATGGGCAGGCACAGCAGCTTATCCAAACGTCCGTCGGACTGCTCGATCCGGTAAACCACCACACTGTTATCTCCCGCGTTGGAACTGACCAGATATTTAAAATCCTCCGACAGATTCAGGGCGCTGGCCGCCGTACCGCTGGCATGGTAATCGTTCACTGTTGGGATCGTCTGGATCTTTTCAAAAAACGGATTGTCATGTTCCTCTTTATACGTATACACATCAATAATCTTTTTGAGTTCATGGACAATATAAAGGTATTTACCCTCCCTGCTGAACTTAATATGGCTGGGCGCGGACTCCACCTCGCTTCTGATAACATCGGCCAGCTTTAATTTCCCGCTTTCATGATCCAGCCGGTACACCTTGGTATGATCCAGCCCCATATCCGCCGCGCACAGGTAATGGTTATCCCGCGTCATTTTCACACAGCTCACATGGGGGCGGAAATTACGCTCCGCGATGCTGCCCAGCCCCCGGTGAAAGATCTCGTCGGTAATCTCCCCCACGCTGCCGTCCTCACGCAGGCGCAGCGCCGTGATCTTTCCGTCATGCCATCCCGCCACAAACAGAAAATGATCATCATAATCCGTGGACAAATAATGTCCCCTCATGCCATTGATTCCCGCACGGTTGATCGTCTTTAATCCGCCGTCCGGTAAAATCTCATAGGCCTCTACCCCCATATCCGTGATGGAATACAGCCACTTTCTGTTATGGGAAATGCTTAAATAGGAAGAGTTGGTAATCTCCACCCTGTCCTTTAGCGTAAATCTCCCGTTCTCCATATCCACATCATAAATACAAATACCGTGATGGTCTCCCATCGTATAGGTAGACACATAAGCCACATATTTTCCGCTCATTTCCGTTTCCAACCTCCCCATACAGCCAATTTCTTAAATTATAGCACAGACCCCTGTCTCTTGTTAATCCCTTTTCCAAATTTTATTACGGTTAAGGTAACAGTTCGTTACTTTTCATGGGACGGGGAGGGGTTGGGGCAAACCGGTCCGCGTGCCTGCCTCCCGCCTTAAGCCGCTGACATTGGGAGCCGAACTGTTACACTACCACAAAATTTTTTGCCACGGAAATCAATTTTGCAGCC
>DERU01000063.1 GCA_002361095.1 Lachnospiraceae bacterium UBA3332 | reverse complement strand
CCCCGGAAACAGGAAACCGCCCCTCTCTGGGGAACCGGGGCCCCGCCCGCCGCATGCGCAAAGGTAATTCCCTTTACCCGGATATAAGACAAAAAAGGAATTTCGGGCGCAAAACACTGCTCCCTGCATGTAACTTCAATACAATGCCGTGCCGGATCCGCATCGTTTTCCAGACGGAAATGGACGGTCTGCCCGTTGGCCTCCACCCAGTAGCTTTGCTCCTGCTCCGCCAGCTGACAATACAGGGCGACCTGCCGCAAAGGCTTTCCGTCGCAAAAAACCATTCCCCTCCGGTTCAAATACGGCGTCATATCCGTCTTGTCATACTCGATAAAAAGCCGGTCGTGCAGAATGTTGACACAGCAGAACGGATTGTAGCCGCAAAAAAGCGCAGGATCCAAACGGTACTGCCATATCCGGCATTGCCCCTGCTCCCCGTCGCCCCACGGATTACGCCTGATCCGCCAGCCTTTGCTCTCCGAAAAATCCGTCACAATTTCCGAAGCCTTGACCGTCACTTCCCCGTCCCCGAAAGCTTCATAGCTTATCATATGGGCAGCGTCCAGGCCGCCCCGCGCCGGTCGTACCCATTCCCGGTACACGCCGCCGTGGATGAGCACCCGCGTCCCCGGCGCCGCCCGGTTTGCCGCCTCCTGCACGGTGAGAAGGGGGCGCTGCGGGCTGCCGTCGTTTTGGTCGTCCGCAAGCGGATGCTTTTGATCCACATGCAGCTGCTTTTCATAAACCGTCTCCTTTTCCCAGAAATCAAATAAAGTTCCATCCGGAAGATATCCTGTCCTGTCCATTTTTCCCTCGTTTCTGCGCGGCTTTGCACGTCTGTCAAATTTGTGCAGGGCCGCACTGTTTGTTTATCCCGCCCGGATAGAAGAAAAGCCGGGAACATCCTCCCGGCTTTTCTTCCCAAGGCGCGTACCGTCATTGGCTGTTGCCTTTATTTCATTGCTTCCAGTTTCACATCCAGTTCGATCTGGAATTTCTCCACATCAAAATTGTACAGTTCCTGGAACCCGAAACCATCCATCTGCGTACACATTTCATCCCACATGGAATCAAATTCCGCGTCGTCCTTCGCAAAAATCATTCTCCAGGAATAATCGCACAACGCTTCGTTACATTGGTTGCGGATTACGGAAATATCGGAAGAATCGCTGGGCAGCGTCACGCTGACATTGGGGCTGACCACCAAAAGATCATTTTTCTTCATATAATCCACCGGTTCCTCGGCATCAAATTTTTCCTGCCACTCCCGCTTCATATCCGTCATGGTCGCCTCTTTGTAGGTACTCCAATACTGACAGGAATAAGGTTCTCCCGTGTTGGGGTTTGTGCTGATTGCGTCCACAATCCACTGGTTGATGGCGTTGTTGCCGTCCTGGTAGCCTGCCCCGCCGTACTCTTCCGGCACCGGAAGGTTATCCATCAAAGCATTGTCATTGATCAAAGTAAATTTGCCATCGTCGCCAACCGTATAATTGAATCCTTCAATCCCGTTATGTTCAAACGTGAGTCCTTCAGGGCTTGCATACCAGTCAAGGAACTCCATGATCCTCGCATATTTTTCATCGTCCACCTGGGAACCCACGGCAAACACACGGCCGCTTCCGTAATATGTATCGGAGTCCACATAATAAAGCTGATCCGCTACGGGCGTATAGATAAACGCATTTCCCGCTTTCAGCCTGTCCTGGGAATTCCAGAACCCTACCTGCCAGCTGTACCACATCAGATAAACCTGTCCTGCGGACATCTTGGCGCATGCCGCGTTCCAATCCTGCGTGCCGGAGTCGGGATCCACCAGCCCTCTGACCTGCGCGTCGTTTAAGAATTTTAAAATCTTATAATAGGTGCCGGCCTTATCCGTCAGCGGGATAAAAGTATTATCGGGTTTAAGGATCGCGGAACCCTTGATCTTTTCCCCATACCATGTGGTCAGCTGTACGACGTTTGCAATTCCCAGCATGCCGTCGCCGCCGTCCCAGTCGGCCCAAAGGGAGAACGGATACGCAGGATCGCCGCTCTCATTGGTCGGATGCGCTTTCATCATCTGCTCCAGTACATCCAGAAGTCCGTCCAAATCCTTGATTTCCGGACAGCCCAGTTCGGAATACAGATCCCACCGAAGCAGGGGGCTGGAATAAATGACATCCTGCGAATAGGCGGTCGGGGACGTATTGGTCATCTGTGCCGGAATCCCGTAAGTAATACCCGCTTCATTCCCGGGCAGTCCTTCGTTGAATGTCTTAATCTGATCCTCATAGGTCATCAGGTTGGGATAGTTTCCGATCTCGGCGCTGATATCCTTCACCAGTCCGGCCGATACGCAGTCCGCAAAATCCGCCCCCTCCAGAATCAGGATATCTCCCAGGTTCCCGGTGCTTGCCCTGGTCTGGAAAACCGCGTCCCCGGCCACCTGGGGCGCAATAATGTTCAACTCCAGATTAAAGCGGTCCTTGACGACCTTGTCAAACCAGCCGGTCTGTATGCCCTGATAGTTTGCCGCCACGTCATAAACTTCGAGGGACAGCAGTTCCTTGTCGGAGCCGGAAGCCGTATCGGAACCGGCATCTTCCTGCTTACTTTCCGCAGGCGCTTCCTCCTTTGCACCGTCCGCCTGCACGCTTTCCGGCTGTGCGCCTGCGGATGTGTCCGGGGCAGGCGTGTTTCCGCATCCCGTAAGCATTCCTGCCAGCATCGCCGATGCCAGAAGCATGGATAATACTTTCTTACTCTTCATTTCTGATCCTCCTTTAATATTTTCCTTACTCTATCAGGTAAAAAACGTAACAGTTCAGGCAAGTCTGACCTGTCACTGCATCCGCCCCATTCAAATTGCCATACAAAGGGCGGATGTTTATTACCGGTACGTTTACTGCGGTCTGCGCATCTGTCCCGCAGGCCCGTCCAAACCACTGCCAAAAATCAGCCTTTTACGGCGCCGATCATAATACCCTTGGTAAAAAACCGCTGGAAGAACGGATACACCAAAATGATGGGCGTCACAACAACGATCGTCACCGTCATACGAATGGAAGTAGCCGTCTGTGCATGCGCCAGACTCGCCGCAAGGCTGGCCGACGAAGTGGTATTGTTGACCAGGGCCTTTAGGGAACTGGCCTGATTGATATACTGGTATAACGTAAACTGCAATGTATAAAGCTTGCTGTCCGTCACCAAAAGCAGCGTATCCTGGAAAGCATTCCATTGTGCCACTGCGGCAAAAATCGCCACCGTCGCAAGAATGGGCTTGATAATCGGGATGATGATGGAGAAGAACACTTTAAGTGTCCCGGCCCCGTCAATCTCCGCCGCATCCTGCAGTTCCTTCGGCACGGATTCCACGAAGGTCTTACACAAAATAATGTAAAAAGGCTGTACTGCCATCGGCAGAATATATCCCCAGAAATTATTCGTCAGGTGCAGATTGCGCATAGTGATAAACCACGGAATAATTCCGGCGTTAAAATACATGGTGGCCGCCACCATCCTATACCACAGCTTGCGCTTCCAGAGCGTTTCCCTTGTAAACATGAAACCGAGAAACGCCGCGATCACCACCGTCAGCGCCGTCCCGATCACCGTCCTTTCCACGGAAATCTTTGCGGCCGAAAACAGATCCGGAATTTTCATCACCTGCTGATAATTGTGAAAATGCACTTCCTTCGGCCAAAACAGCACCTTTCCCCGTTGGCTTAAATCGTTGGAACTGATCGTATTGATAAAAATATAGTAAAAAGGATATGCGCACACAAAAGCAAAGAGGGAATAGACCACATAAGTGACCACGCTTATGATCCTATCGCCAATACCGGTCTTATATTTCACCGTCCTGCCCTGCGCCTTGTTCTTCTGTTTCATCATAAATACCCCTACATTCCACAGGCTGCGCCTGCACATCCGTCACAACGAGTCACCCTGCACCCCTATGGCCGCTCAGATAAATCCTTCGCCCCTGATCAGCTTTGAGATTCCGTTGGTACAGCACAAAAGCAAAACGCTCACCACCGATTTCAATATACTGATCGCCGTGGAAAGGGAATACCCGCCGCTTCCCATCGCCAGGTTGTATACATAAAGATCCAATACCTCGATGCTCTCCTTGTTGAACGCGTTTTCAAATACGAAATACTGCTCCATGCCGTTTGACAAAAAGTTGGCAAGACTTAACATTACCAGCACAAAGTAAGTCGGAAGGATACTGGGAATCGTGATATTCCAAATGATCTGCATCCGGGAAGCGCCGTCCACCCGCGCCGCCTCGTTCAACTCTTCGTCAATCCCGGTGATGGCGGCAATATACATAATCGCCGACCAGCCCGCATTCTTCCATGTCAGCCACAGCCACATTTTAAACCACACATGACTGCTGGACTGCAAAAACAGCTGCGGGGTATCGATAACGCCAAGGTTCATCAGAACCGAATTGACCACGCCCGTGCTGTTTAGCAGGCAATAGGCGATGGAATACACCAATACCCAGCTTATGAAGTTGGGCAGCGTGGTGACGGTCTGTACAAACTTCTTAAAAGGCACACATTTAATTTCATTTAAAAACACCGCAAAAATCATGGGGAACCATGAAAACAAAAGGCTTAATCCGCTCATGGCGAAGGTGTTGCGCAGAACCTTTAAAATCTGCATCGTTTTCACCGGATTATCCACCATGGATTTAAACCACTTCAAACCCGCAAACTGGTTGATGGACAGCGGAAAAGGCGGTTTATAATCAAAAAACGCATATACCCATCCGTATAACGGATAGTACGAAAATACCGCCACCAGGGCCAGAAACGGGAGGATATAAAGAAATTCCTTAAAGCCCCTCACTTTTCTTTTATTTTGGAAAAAATTCTTCATCTGCCGCCTCCTGTTCTGGTAAGTTCCAGCACCGCCACGCTAAGCTTGGGCATCACATAAGTAAAATGCTGCGCCGCCCCCGCAAGGGCAAACGTCCGGTCGCACACGCACGTGGGATTCTCAAAACTGTTTTTCGCCCGCATCTCCCCGGTAAGGACATGCGCCAAATAATCGGTTTCCACACCGCAGTCCAGCGAAATGTGCATTTCCTCTTCTTCCTGCGCAAGATTTACCAGTTTGATGTAAATCCGGTTTTGTGTATCCGTCACCACACAGCTTTGCGCGGGGAAGGAAGGAAGCATGGTTTCTCCCACCAGCTTTTCCCCCCGATACAGCGCAATGCGCCGCCCGTCCGTCTGGTAGGCAAATCTGCAAAAACCGTCCGCGGCGTCTTCGTCCGCAAAGCGGGCAAGCACCTTTGTCCGCGGCCCTTCCTGCTCAAACAGGACATGCTCCTTTTCGTTGATCTTCCACAAAATCGGTTTCACGTTCTCCACGTTCCACGCGGCAGGGGGATTGGTTTCATCGCTGACATAAGCGGTGTCCGGCATCCGGGAAGGAAAAATCCCCAGAACAAACTCCCGGCCCTCCTCCCGCATCAGTTCTATCTCAAAAGTTCCGGTTCCGGCCGTCTCATCCCCGAAAACCACCAAAACCTCATCCAGCTTCGCCCCAAAATGGCGGCGGCTCTCCACAAGCTGTTCTTCGTCCGGCACGCCGACCACAAAACTGTCGCCGTCCGCCCTCACCCTGCCCATCACTTCATGGGTCACGTCCTGTCTTACTCCGTTCCAGGAGGGTTTGCGGTACCGCACCCCCGGCTGTCCCAGCAGGGCGAGCCGTCCTTTCACGGGTCTGGGAATGCGCCCGGTTTCCAGTTCGGATTCCACCACATAGTCGCCCCGGCAGTTTCCGAACATCTTCCACACATAGTAGCTGGGAATTCCGAAACTCTCCCGGTTATTAAACAGGAGAAGATTGGGGAACCACGCCTGATAGTGCACGTTTTCCAAAAGCGGCGCATAGGAGACAAGGGTCACAATATCCTGATTTTTCTCCACGCCGGTGAAAAATGCCGCCTCCCCCAACGCACCGTACAGTTCTCCCACATAGCCTCTGACCACCGCCACTTCCCCAAGGAAAATTTCCGGGCCGCTGCGGTCATAGCCGTCAAACAGTTTTGTATTCTCTGCAAACCATTCCGCCGTATCGTAATAGTGTTCGTCTACCAACTGCGTCTCCAGTCCCTTTTTCTCCAAATGGCAATTGGCAATACAGCGGATATGGGGATATTTTTCCTTGATGGCACGATAGAAAATCCTGTAACGCTCCTCATACGCTTCTCCCCAGTTTTCGTTTCCGATCTCGATATAATTGAGCCGGAACGGTTCCGGATGCCCCATCTTTGCCCGGAGCGCCCCCCATTTTGTCGAAATGTCCCCGATCGCATATTCAATGGCATCCAGGGCGTCCTGCAGCGTTTCGTCAAAGGCTTTTCCTTCCAGCAGCACTTCCTTCCTCGCCTGGCAGGTCATGCCGCAGTTGCAGACATACAACGGTTCCATATCCAAATCCTCGCAAAACTGGAGGTATTCGTGGAAACCCACGCCGTCGTAAGTTCTGTAATGCCACATCAAAAGCTTCCCGGGGCGCTCCCAGACCGGTCCCACCGTATCCGAAAACCTCCACATGGTAGACGGGGTAAAGCCCTCTACAATACATCCCCCCGGAAACCGGAAAAATCCAGGCCGAAGCGCCTTTAGCTTCTCGGCAATATCACGGCGCAGCCCGTGTCCCATAAATGTCAAAACCGGCATCAGCGAAACAAATCCGATATGTAACCGGCCGCCCTGCGGACACACAAGCCTGAGAACCATATTGGCGCCGCCCTCTTTAGCCGCATACTCCAGATCATAGCGCTTCCATTCACCACTTTCTACCGAAACCGTTCCGGCAAAATTCCCGTCCTGCGCCCCGCTTTCTTGCGGCCCCTGCACAAAAATTCCCAGTTCCACCGCATCCTGTGCCTTGGCAAACATATAAAAATGATACTTCTCCCCGGCCTCCTGCCCGATTCCTCCAAAGCCGATATTTTCGAGAACGCCCCCGGGCTTAAAATCCACACAAAGGGAAACCTGCCGCCGCGCATTCAGCGTATCGTCAAAATCCAACTCCATTGCGGCATCTTTCGTATACCAACCCGGAACCGGTGTTCGGACAATCGCATCCTGCCTGACCCAAAGGGAAAGACCTTCCCCTCCGTTAAATTCATCGCGCCATCCAGCATCCGTCTCAAAAGCGTATCCGTCCTGCACGGATGTGCAGCCTGCGGGAAGCAGGGAATCCTCAAAGCTTCTGTTGCGGATGCATTCCGGGTAAAGTCCCCCGTCCACGGCCCGGTTGATATCTTCCAAAAATATGCCGTACAGGTTTGGCGCCGTTTTTGTGATTTTTTTCCGGGTCCGAATTGTCAGTTTCCCCATTTGTGCTCCCATCCGCCCGCTTTTGCGGGCACGCAAATTCTGTTGTCTGCATGTATGCAAATCCTGTCGTTCATTGTTTGTAAATCGTTTTACTTAGTGTCTGCTGAACAAGTTGTT
>DERU01000147.1 GCA_002361095.1 Lachnospiraceae bacterium UBA3332 | reverse complement strand
TCCCGCCTTAAGCTGCTGCCATTTTACGCCCGCTAAAGCGGGCAGAGGAGTTAAAATGTTTATGCAAAGAAATCGTTTTCGCGGAATTGCAGGGAGTACAGTTTTTGGTAGGTACCGCCCGCTGCCATCAGTTCCTCATGGGATCCCCGTTCGGTAATGCGGCCGTTGATGACTACGGCAATTTCGTCGGCGTTGCGGATGGTGGAAAGACGGTGGGCAACGACCAGTGTGGTACGTCCTTTGCACAGTTCGTCCAAAGCCTGCTGAATGAGGACTTCGGTGGTGTTGTCCAGTGCGCTGGTCGCCTCGTCCAGAATCAGGATGGCGGGGTTTTTCAAAAATACCCGCGCGATACTCAGACGCTGTTTCTGTCCGCCGGACAGTTTCACGCCTCTTTCGCCGATTTCCGTATCATATCCTTTTGCAAGGGTCATAATGTAGTCGTGAATGTTGGCGCGCCGCGCGGCTTCACGGACTTCCTCCTCGGAAGCGTCGGGACGGCCGTAGAGGATATTTTCACGGATCGTTCCCACAAAAAGAAAAACGTCCTGCTGTACGATTCCGATGTTGCGGCGGACGGACTCCATGGTCAGGCTGCGGATATCCATGCCGTCGATGAGGATTGCGCCGTCTCCCTCTTTTAGTTTATAAAAGTTGGGAAGCAAATGGCAAAGCGTGGTTTTTCCCCCGCCGGAAGGTCCCACCAGCGCGAGTTTACGGCCCTTTTCCACACGCAGGTTGATATTGTGGAGAACCTCCATGGAAGGATCATAGGCGTAGGTGACATTTTTGAATTCAATGACGCCCTGTACATTTTTTAATTCCTTTGCGTCCGGGGCATCCTCTTCGGGGGCTTCTTCCATGATTTCCACGAAGCGTTTGAAGCCGCTGACTCCGTTTTGGAACTGCTCCATAAAGCCGATCAGGGTGTTCACCGGGTCGATGAACAGATTGACCGAGACGATGAAAGTGGAATAATCGCCAAAAGATATTCTGCCCGCATATAAAAACAGACCGCCCGCAATCAGGATAAACACATTGAAAATGTCCGTCACAAAAGAAGTGGAGGAGTGGAATTGCGCCATGGCATGATACGCGCGGCGGGAAGCGTCCACGAACTGCTCGTCTCCTTTTTTAAACTTTTCCACCTCTTGTGCGGTATTGGTATATGCCTTGGTCACACGGATTCCCGTGACACTGCTTTCCACAGCGGCGTTGATGGTGGCGTTGCTTTTACGCCGGTCGTCAAAGGCACGGCTCATCGCTTTGCGGAAGTATAGTGTGACAACTACGAGAATCGGAACGCAGGCGAAAATGATCAAAGTGAGGATCGGATCAATCATGAACAGGTAAGTGAAAGACAAAAGGATCATCACCGAACTGATTAGCAGATTTTCGGGACCGTGGTGGGCCAGTTCGCAGACCTCAAACAAATCGCTGGTGATGCGCGTCATGATACGGCCGGTCTCATGGTTGTCGTAGAAGCTAAAGGGCTGCTTTTCCAGATGGGCAAAAAGATCCTGCCGCATCTGGGACTGCATTTGCACGCCGATCAAATGCCCGTAAAACTGCACGAAATAGCGCAGCAGCATGCGTATAATGTAAAGGGCCAGCACGGCCAGGCCGGCAATTACAATCGTGGCGTACATCTTTTGGGGGATATAAATATTGAGCATTTTGTTGGTCACGACGGGATATACCATGCCGATGACCGAAATGAGCAGGGATGCCAGCATGTCTAAGGCGAGCATCTTTCTGTGCGGCTTGTAGTACCGGATAAAGCGTTTCAGCATAAGTCAGTTTTTTCCTTTCCTCTTTTTTCTGGCGGTACATAGGACTTGCATTTTAAATATTCGGATTCCGGACAGCCGTAAAACGGGCCGTCGCAGGGCTTGCGTTTTGCGTCCCGGATGCGCTCCAGTTCCAGGATGACGGCTTCCAGCGCAGTCTTATCCAAACTGTAGTGTGTGTAATACCCTTTTTTGATGCCGTAAACCAGTCCTGCTTCGCGCAGGATTTTCAGGTGTTGGGAAACCGCCGATTCGGACAGGCAGCTTTTCTGCGCCAGCGCACGCACGCAATAACTCCGGTCGGACATCAGCTGTAAGAGCAGAAAACGTTTGGGGTCTCCCAGTGCTTTTAAAATTTTTCCCTCCATATTTCCTCCCGTTCCGCCGCGCAAGCGGCATCTTAATCGGCGGTAACCTTGGGACGCATAGTGCGTATGTTCCACTGAAGAACCATCCGTATTATACAATACGAATCTGATTTAATCAATGCTAAATTAAAATCCGATGGTCTGCCGAAACACAGCAGTACTTTTGGCAATGCGTGCATGAGCAGAAAGCCACGCCGCAAGGCGTGTTCGCAAAATAGGCGTATGCTTCGTAAACGAAGCAGCGCATTTTGCCGGGGATTGGGGTGTCCCCAACAAGCATAGCGAGGCACCGTATATTGCTTGCCGCTGAAATTACCGGTTATAAAAAATGAGTTGGGTGTCATAAATTATTCCCACCCCGCAGCATCACATTGGCAGTAAACACACCGTCCTCATAATAAAACCGGCAGTAGCCGCCGTTCTTTTCCGCGGCATGCTGCACAGCCTGCAGGCCGATGCCCTCCCCCGGACGCTTGGAGGAGAGGAACACGCCGTTCTTTTCCCGCACTTCCCCGTCATAGCTGTTTTCCACGGACAACAATAGCATATTCCCCGAATGGAGCCGGGCGGACACCCGGACATTGCGGTTTTCAGGGGCTGTCCGCAGGCTGGCTTCCATTGCGTTCTCAAGGAGATTGGACAGCACGGAACAAAGGTCGGTATCCGGCGCGGGAAGGTCGCGGGGCAGGTCAAGACGGAAAGAGAGGGGAATCCCGTTTTCCCTGTAAAGCGGTGCGAAATAGCCTGCCACACTGTCCACAACCACATTTTCGCACAGTCCAAGGTCACCGGTGGGGATATTTCCCTGCACCTGGGCCAGATAGTCCACGATGCCCTCCATGTTTCCCTGTGCAGCGAAGCCCGCAAGGATATGGAAATGGTGGCGCATATCGTGTCTGGCCTGCCGTATCTGCCGGGTGGTGGTAAGGAGGCTGTCATACCGCGCCTGCTGCATGGAAAGGAACTGGTTCTCCAGCCGGAGGCGGGCATTGCGGTTTAAGCTGGACGCCATTTGGTAGAAAAGCAGGTAGGACAAAAGGAGCAGGGCAAGGAACACAAAGCCGAAAATGGTGTAGAGCAGCCGGAGCCGCCCCTGCTCCAGGATGCCCGGATTCCTCGGCATCATAAAAAGGTTCAGACCGATAAACAGGATCGGCAGTATCCAGAACACATACCATGTGGCTGCAAAGGCATCATCCTCCAGAAGCTGCCTTGCGGCATGGGAGGCGGGATACCATGAGACGGCAGTGAGGGCGCAGCACATCAAAAACCAGAGTGCGGCTGTGCGTGGGGGAAACGGCGGCGTGGTTTCGCCGCTGATCCCGATGGCGGCGCTTCCCAGGCAGGAAAAAACGCCGCACACGGCAAGGAAGACACTGACGGATTTCCAGCGTGTGACCTTAAGCGTATGCACATAGAAGATGCCCATGATGGCGGCGGCAGGGAAAAACAGCCAGAGAATGTTGATA
>DERU01000079.1:11301-13605 GCA_002361095.1 Lachnospiraceae bacterium UBA3332 | reverse complement strand
GCCTGCCTCCCGCCTTAAGCTGCTGCCATTGGAGCTGAACTGTTACCAAAGCGCACGGCGGTGCAAAGCTGCACCGCCGCTGCCGGGCATTTTCAAAAGGGGGCGCACCACATTGCCGCAGGAACCGCAAAAAGCCGTATCTTATACCGTGGAACGGGAGTTTCTGGGCCAGATGAGCGTCGAAGAACTACTCCGCCGCATCATTTTGGAGCACCAAACGCCCACCGATTCCGACAAGGAGGAAGAATCTTGAAACCGGACAATCTATACCGCGCAGCCGCCTATATCCGTCTTTCCCGGGAGGACGGCGACAAAGCGGAAAGCGACAGTATCGGAAACCAAAAAAAACTCATTGCGGATTTTATAAAAGAAAGCGAAGACTTTGCGCTTTACGACACCTATATCGATGACGGATATACGGGAACCCGGTTTGACCGTCCGGCCTTTTTGCGCATGCTTACAGACATTGAAGCCGGAACCGTAAACTGTGTGATCGTCAAAGACCTCTCCCGCTTCGGACGCGATTATATTGACACCGGAAAATACCTGGAACGGTATTTTCCCGAACGGAATGTACGTTTTATCTCCATCACCGATCACATTGACAGCGCCAGACAGGCTTACGACATGCTTTTGCCCATCAAGAATATATTTAACGAACAGTACGCCAGGGATATTTCCAAAAAAATCCACGCTTCCGTATCCACCAAGCAAAAAGCCGGGGAATTTATCGGGGCTTTTGCTTCCTACGGCTACCAAAAATCCCCGGCCGATAAAAACAAACTCTTGATTGACGAATACGCCGCCCAAATCGTGCGCAGGATTTTTGACCTGTACCGCCAGGGGGTTGGGAAAATCCGCATTGCCGGAATTTTAAACGAAGAGGGAATTGTCTGCCCCTCCGAATACAAAAGGCTGAACGGACAGCGTTACCGCAATTCCAACCGGCTAAGTTCCACCTCCTATTGGACCTACTCCACCATCAACCGGATCCTGCAAAACGAGATGTATATCGGAAATATGGTACAGGGGAAAAAAAGCCAGCAGATGCGCGGAAAGGCAAAAGCCCAAGACCGGGCGGACTGGATTGTCGTACCGCATACCCACGAAGCGATCATTGACCGGATCACCTGGGAAAGCGTACAGGATCTTTTGAAACGCAGGACAAGAACCCTGCCCCTTGACGCAAATCAAAGCATTTTTGCAGGCTTTTTAAAATGCGGTGACTGCGGCAGATCGCTGGCAAAAAAAACGCCCGCCAAAAAAACGGACGCCGACAGCGTATATTACTGCGGAACCTATGTCCGCTCCGGCAGGCAATTCTGCACGCCGCACAAAATCCCCCACTCTGTGCTGGAGGATATCCTGCAAAAAGATCT
This sequence comes from Lachnospiraceae bacterium UBA3332, assembly GCA_002361095.1. GTDB lineage: Bacteria > Bacillota > Clostridia > Lachnospirales > Lachnospiraceae > Gallintestinimicrobium. The sequence goes on along the minus strand of DERU01000079.1, from coordinate 12,226 downwards.
GCGCATCCTTCTGCAAAACGCAGGGGATCTCCAAAAGCTTGCCCGGTCTGCGGCAGCCGGACAGCGCTGCACCAGACAGCCCTCCCAAAACGAAATCCAAAAAACGGCGGCCGAACTGGAAAAAATCCGGAAGCTGAAACAGGCCGTCTATGAAGATTATCAGGACGGCCTGCTTTCCAGGGAAGAATGCCTTGCCTATCGGCAGGATTACCAAAAAAAAGAAGAACTGCTGGCCAGGCGTTTGACCGTCCTGGCGTCCCCGGCCGCTTCCCGTCCTGCAAAACAGGACTCTCCCTGGGTGCGGCGGCTGCTGTCCGTCCAAAGCGTGGGGAAACTTGACCGGAAAGTGATCGCCGCCATGGTTTCGGAAATCAAAGTATACGAAAACAACACGGTTAAAATCACTTATCGCTTCCGGAAAGATCCGAAAAACCGCTTCGCGGATTCCCATGGGCAGGGAGAACGATAGCCCGCTGCCGCCATTACCGCAACCAACCGCCCGCCCATGCCGCATCAAAACTCAGCGCCACTTTTTTCTGATCCGTCTGGACGCAGTAAACGGGAAGTTCCCTGCCGTTGACCGCGCTGGAACTGGTCACGCGCAGGGACTGGGGCGCAAGCAAAATGCAGGCCCTGGCAAAAGCCAGCACACCCAACAGGAAAAGACCGTTTTTAAAAGCCTCCGACCGTATCAAATCCTGCAGCATCGGCGCGATGGCATACACCTTACATTTGTTCCGAATCAAATGCATCAAATCTTTGATCATAAAAAATACCCGAAAGTGTTATTGCTACACTTTATGCGGACAAAATGGCCGCTATGCCCATGAAAACGCTTCTTTCTCAAAGCCTGCGGATCCGCGCAAGGGCCTCCTTCGTGTTTTCATGGGTGCCAAAAGCCGTCAGCCGGAAATACCCCTCCCCG
>DERU01000079.1:10879-11013 GCA_002361095.1 Lachnospiraceae bacterium UBA3332 | reverse complement strand
GTCAGCCGGAAATACCCCTCCCCGCTTTTGCCAAACCCGCAGCCCGGTGTGCCCACCACCTGCGCCTTTTGCAAAAGAAGGTCGAAAAACGCCCAGGATCCCATATGATCCGGTGTTTTCAGCCAGATATACGG
>DERU01000079.1:10371-10557 GCA_002361095.1 Lachnospiraceae bacterium UBA3332 | reverse complement strand
CGGTGTTTTCAGCCAGATATACGGGGCGTTTACGCCGCCGTAGGCGCAAAATCCCATGTCGCGCAGTCCCTCCCGGATCAGGCGCGCATTCTCCATATAATAGGCTACCTGTCCTTTTAACTGCTTTTTGCCCTCGGCAGAATATACCGCTTCCCCGGCGCGCTGCACAATATAAGGCGCGCCGTT
>DERU01000079.1:9831-10041 GCA_002361095.1 Lachnospiraceae bacterium UBA3332 | reverse complement strand
CACAATATAAGGCGCGCCGTTATATTTGGTTCCCTGCCGCCTGCCCCATAAGCCGTGCAGACGCACACCGCCCCGCGCCAAATCCTTGGGCACTACCGTATACCCCAGCCGCAGCCCCGTAAATCCCGCGTTTTTGGAAAAACTATGGATTTCAATGGCACAGGTTCTCGCCCCGCTGCACTCGTAAATGCTGTGGGGCACATCCTCCTC
>DERU01000079.1:9245-9522 GCA_002361095.1 Lachnospiraceae bacterium UBA3332 | reverse complement strand
CACATCCTCCTCGGAAATATAAGCTTCATAGGCGGCATCATAGAGAATCACGGAACCGTTTTCGTTGGCATAATCTACCCATTTTTGCAAGGCATCCTTTGGAATCGCCGCCCCTGTGGGATTGTTGGGAAAGCACAGATAAATGAGATCGGGCGCTGTCTTTGGCAGGGAGGGGGCAAAGCCGTTTTCCTCCGTACAGGGCATATAGAGCAGCTTTTCAAAACCGCCCGCAGACTGCACATAGCGCCCGGCCCGGCCCGCCATCACATTGGTATCC